>NZ_JRKB01000004.1:0-56412 GCF_000800945.1 Plesiomonas sp. ZOR0011 | reverse complement strand
TGCACGATATGCACGATATGCACGATATGCACGATATGCACGATATGCACGATATGCACGATATGCACGATATGCATGGCATGATGATGATGCATCACGGCAAAGTGACCTGGAAAAACGTGTTTAAAACCAGCACCCACTGCGGCACTGGCTGTACGTTGGCCGATATTATCGGTGAAGTGCTGGTTCTGTTTGTGCCGGTAACCTTGTTTGGTAGCGCGGTGTTTGGCAGTTGGACACTGGATTTTTGCTTGGCGTTACTGCTCGGGATTGCCTTTCAGTATCTGCCTGCCCGTCAGATGGGGATGGCTCCGGCGGCGGCGTTGAAAAACGCCATCAAGGCGGATGTGTTATCTCTGATCTGTTGGCAGATTGGGATGTATATCTGGATGGCGATTGTGCTGTTTGGTCTGTTTGCTCCCGATATGCCACGCCTCAGTGCGGTGTACTGGTTCATGATGCAAATTGCCATGGTGGCCGGCTTTTTTACCGCCTATCCGATGAACTGGTGGCTGGTGAAAAAAGGCATCAAACACGCTATGTAGGCGGTATTTTTGCCTGATGAGGCGCGTTTATATCCGCCTGCGATATTTAAGCGGTGGGCGAGAGATTCCCTGCATTTTCCCTGTGCTTTGCTGTGGGGAGATGTGGGGATTTTTTTATTTGCGATCCGGTGGATGCGCGGTTAGAACAATGCTAGCTGAAAGTTAGCCTTAGATGCAGTGAGTGCTATTGCGTATCAGTTGCGAATGACTTGTGGTGATTTGTTTATGTCTTATATTTCTTTACGATTTTAACCGTGATCACAACGTATTGTTTTGCGAAACAAATATATTTTTCCTCCTTGCTATAGCACCATTTAGCCAAACTTGCAGGATGTAGGGTGGTAGGCCTCATGTCGTATGAAATCAGGATGATTTTATTCCTCGGTATTTTTATTATCGCCAGTTTGTGTTTATTCGATGTGCTGGTGGATTATCTGTTAGTTAATTATCGCGGTGGCATTTTACGCGTCATGATGCGCTTGATGATGGATTCGCCGTTTAATTATTGGCCCGGCCAAGATGAGGAAATGCTGCAGGCGTTGTGTGAGCCGTTAAGCTAATTGGTTGGGTAATGTGAGAGTGGCGAGCAGTGGTTGCGGACAGTAAAACGCGGCCACCCGTGGTGGCCGCATCAGCCGATCTTGGCATTGCGCCTTAGCGCATGGTCACAAACTCTTCGGCTGCCGTTGGATGAATTGCCACGGTATTGTCGAAATCGCGCTTGGTCGCGCCCATCTTCATGGCGACAGCAAAGCCTTGCAGGATCTCATCCATACCAAAGCCGATGCCGTGGATACCAACAATTTTCTGCTCAGCTCCGACACACACCAGTTTCATTCGGCACGGCTGACGGTGCTGAGTGACCGCTGTGTACATGGCAGTAAAGGACGAGGTGTAGACCTTCACATTGGCTTCGCCATACTGTTCGATTGCCTGTGGCTCGGTTAAGCCCACCGTACCGATTGGTGGATGGCTGAACACCACGGTCGGCACGTTGTCGTAGTTCAAGTGCTCGTTCGGCTTGTTGTTGAACAGTCGCTCTGACAGACGACGACCCGCTGCCACCGCAACCGGTGTTAACTCGATGCGACCGGTATTATCCCCCACCGCATACACGCCTGGTACATTGGTGTTCTGGTACATATCAACGCGGATATAACCGCGATCGTCGAGCTCCACGCCACTGGCATCCAGATTCAGTCGATCGGTAGCCGGTTTACGGCCAATAGCCCAAATCAGGCAATCGACGTGCAGGCTGCGGCCATCTTCCAGATGCAGCGTTAGGCTGCCATCTGCGTGTTTTTCTACGCGCTGTGGCACCGCTTGAGTGTGCAGCTCTGGGCCTTCAGTTTTAATCACTTCCAGCAGCGTATCGACTAACATCGGATCAAAGCTGCGCAGCGGGGCGTGCTTACGCACCGCCAGATGGGTCTCCGCGCCGAGGGCATGCATCACGCCGGCAATTTCAACCGCGATGTAGCCCGCACCAACCACGGCGACCCGTTTTGGCAGCTCGCGCAGGGCAAAGAAGCCATCGGAATCAATCCCGTATTCGGCTCCGGGAATGGCAGGGCGGGTTGGATAGCCGCCGGTGGCTATCAGGATGTGATCGGCAGTGATTTGCTCGCCGTTGACTTCCACGGTGTGGGCATCGACAAAACGGGCAAAGCCTTGGATCACGTCAACCTTGTTGTTACCCAGAACCCGCTCGTAGGATTGATGGATACGATCGATGTACGCTTCGCGGCTGGCGATCAGTTGTTGGAAGTCGAACTGTTTTACATCCACATCAAAGCCATAGTCTGCCGCGTAGCGGTGCATGGCTTCTGCAATCTGGGCGCCGTGCCACATCACTTTTTTCGGCACACAGCCGACATTCACGCAGGTACCGCCGAGGGCTTTCGCCTCAATCAGGGCACACTTCTTGCCGTACATTGCTGCTCGGTTGACCGAGGCGATCCCGCCGCTGCCACCGCCGATTGCCAGATAATCATAATGTTTGGTCATTGTTTGCCGTCCATTGTCAGGAGCCTTGCTCTAATGGATTGATTCTAGCGATAGAGGGCAGGCTCCGGCAAATTTCTGCATCGGGTTTTGTAGCCACTCCTGCAGTTCCTCAATCCGCATCGGGCGGGCAAACAAGAATCCCTGCAGGGTTTGCACCCCTTTTTGGCGCAGATACATGGCCTGCACTCCGCTTTCGACCCCTTCGGCAATCAGGGCGATCCCTAGGCGCTGCGCCAGCGCAATGATGCTGTCGAGCACCACGGTATCCATCCCTTGGGCATCAATGCTGGCGGTAAAGCGTTTATCGATTTTCAGGTAATCAGGGCGCAGTTGGTTTAAGTAACCCAGCGTGCAGTGGCCGGTGCCGAAATCATCCAGCGCTAGGTGCACATCCGGTAGCGCTTGTAACGCGTCTAGCTGGCGAATTTGGCTGGCATTGAAATGCAGCGGGCTGCGCTCGGTGATCTCCAAAATCAAGCGGGTTTGTGTCGGCAGCGCTTGGCGTAAGGTGCGGGTGTTATCCAGCAGCGCCGGCTCGTTGAAGTGATCGGGGGAGATATTCACGGAGACCCGAAAACCGGCGGGCAGGTTATCCAGCGGCAGTCGCTGCATGTCTTGGGCAATCAGCTGCATCAGGTGGTGGGTCAGATGCGGCATCAGATGATGCTGCTCCAGCTGGCTGATAAAGGCATCCGGCGATTGGGTGATGCCGTGTGGTGTCCAGCGCAGCAAGGCTTCCACCCCGACGCAGCGACCGCTTTGGCAGTCGATCAGCGGCTGATAATGCATGCGCAGTTTTTTCTGTCGGATCAGCGCGCGCAGATCGTGGCTGAAATGATGGCGGTCACTGTACAGATGGAACACCAGCATAAACACACACAAGCCGAGTAACAGGGCAACGGATACCGGCATCCCGCTCAGTAGCGGCACCAGCTGCCACCCTTCTGGGCCATACACGTTGAGGGTGACGTGATGGGCGCTGTCTTGCCAGCGGGCTTTTGGCGTGGCGAAGGTGGCGTCATCGGGCGCGATACTGCGCAAGGTTTGTGGATAAGGGTAGCTCACATCCATACTCAGGCCGGTGATGTACGGCAGCTGTGGACGCAATAGGATATGGGTGAGCGGGTAGATATCTTGCACGTACAGCACCCCTTGCTCGGCTTGGCTGCTGTGCGGCCACCAGTACACCAGCACTGGCGCGCTACCGGCCATTTCTTTGAGCAACATCGGCGTGCGTGGGTGTTGCAACAGTAAATCGAGGTACGGCTGTAACATGCGCGCTTCATCGGCGGTGGACGAAGAGCAGTGGATTTGGCCTTGCTGAACCAGTAAGTAGCTACGCGCACTGTGATCTTGGGTGGCCGCTTGTTGCAGCTGCGGTTGCACCTGCGCGCACGGGTAGTGGCTTAAGGTCAGTAACCGATTTTGCCAGTTACGGCTAAAGGGCTGCTGGGTTTCAAAATAATCGCGCAGTTGTTGAACCGCTTTGTGCTGTTGCTGTAAGGCTTGCTGGCGCAGTTGTTGGTAGCTGCTAAATAACGACAATAGCGCGCACACGATGCCCGCCACCAAGGCGATCCCGCCACGGTACAAAAGATAACGCTGACGCAATAAGCTGCAAGTTGCGGTGGTGCGTACTGGCACTGTGCTGCCTCATCCTTGATGGCCGTTGTGTGGGTCAGGTGATTGCTGACGTGGCCCAACTTCCTGTTGATGCTTTCACTGAGCGTCAGGTTCACATGCAATGTGTAAAAACGCGGTTGGCTATACTCGAGTGACGCTATTTGATTTCACTATATCTGACTGTGCGCTGAAAACCTGCTTGGGTGGCTGTTTGCGGTGTGAAATTGCGGCCAAGGTCTAAGATTGCCACGGGGAAATTTAGCGCAGATGACAAAACGCCGCCCAGTCAGGACGGCGCAGTGCACCGGAGTGCTTACTTACTCGTGACATTCCCCAACGGGAAATGGTGAGCCGAGTTTATTCCAGCATTTATTCCGGAACGACCCAAGTCACGCTGTGATGGCCAGTGCCTTCTGGCACCATCACCTCGGTCAGCCATGGCAGCAGCTCTTGCATCTGGCTTTCCAGCTTCCACGGTGGATTGATCACAATCATACCGGAGGCGGTCATGCCGCGCTGATCGGAGTCCGGACGCACGCCCAGCTCGATTTGCAGGATGCGGCGAATGCCGGTGGCTTCCAGATCGCGCAGCATGCGCTTGATGGTCTGGCGCAGCACGACCGGATACCAGATGGCATAGGTGCCGGTCGCAAAGCGCTTGTAGCCTTCGGTAATGGCGGTCACGACCTGCTGGTAGTCATCTTTAAGCTCGTACGGCGGGTCAATCAGCACTAAACCGCGACGCTCTTTCGGTGGCAGCTGAGATTTCAGCTGCTGGTAACCGTCACCGCGCTTGGTTGAGGCGCGCGGGTCTTCGCGAAACTCATGGCGCAGCAGAGGGAAATCGGTCGGATGCAGTTCGGTCAGCAGCAAGCGATCGTGATCGCGCAGCAGATGCTGGGCAATCAGCGGCGAGCCCGGATAATAAAACAGCTGCGGACCGCGGTTAACCGCTTTCACCGCCGACAGGTAAGGCTGCAGCAGCTCGGGAATATCATCGCGCTGCCAAATTCGGCCAATGCCTTCCAGATATTCACCGGTTTTCTCTGAATGGTCGCTTTTCAGGTAATAACGACCGGCACCGGAGTGGGTATCCAGATACACGAACGGCTTATCTTTTTGTTTCAGGGCGTCGATGATCAGCGCCTGAACGGTGTGCTTTAAAACGTCGGCGTGGTTGCCGGCATGAAAACTGTGTCGATAGCTGAGCATGGTGACCTCTCTCTTAGGTCGCATATTATGCCTGAGTGAGCATTGAATTTCGCCTGCAGGATCGCCATCTTAATAGAGATAATACATTTTAAGGATAACTGACCATGAGCAACCTGCAGTCTTCCAACCCACTGCTAAGCTTCACCGGATTACCACCGTTCTCACAAATCGAGCCGCAGCACGTGCTGCCGGCGGTGGAGCAGGCCATTGCCGACTGCCGCGCCGAGGTTGAGCGCGTATTGGCGCAGGATACCCCGTACACGTGGGCGAACCTGTGTGAGCCATTGGCTGAGGTGAATGACCGCCTGAGCCGCTTGTGGTCACCGGTCGGTCACTTAAATGCGGTGAAAAATTCCCCCGAATTGCGTGAAGCTTATCAGCAGTGTTTGCCGCTGTTATCCGAATACGGTACTTGGATGGGCCAACATGCCGGTTTGTATCAAGCCTACAAGGCGCTGCATGACAGCGAAGAGTTCAGCCGTCTGACTCCCGCCCAGCGCAAAGCGGTGGAAAACAGTTTGCGTGATTTTGAGCTGTCCGGCATCGGCTTGCCTGCCGAGCAGCAGCAACGCTACGGCGAGATCATGACTCGCCTGTCAGAGCTGTCGAACCAGTTTAGCAACAATGTGCTGGATGCCACCATGGGCTGGAGCAAGCTGGTCACTGACGTGAACGAACTGCAAGGGATGCCAGAGAGCGCGCTGCAAGCGGCCGCCGCCGCCGCGCAGGCCAAAGGCCAAGAGGGCTACCTGCTGACGCTGGATATCCCGAGCTACCTACCAGTGCTGACCTATTGTGATAACCAAGCGCTGCGCCAAGAGCTGTATCAGGCCTATGCCACCCGCGCTTCCGATCAAGGCCCGAATGCCGGTCAGTGGGATAACTCGCCACTGATCGCTGAAATTCTGGCATTGCGCTATGAGCTGGCCCAATTGCTGGGTTTTGCTACCTATGCCGATAAATCGCTGGCCACCAAAATGGCAGAAAACCCACAGCAAGTGCTGGAGTTTTTGAACAATCTGGCCAACCGCGCTCGCCCACAAGGGGAAAAAGAGCTGGCGGAGCTGCGCGCGTTTGCCCGTGAGCAGTGCGGCGTCGATACGCTGGAAGTGTGGGATATCGCCTATTACAGCGAAAAACAAAAGCAGCACCTGTTTGCTATCAGCGATGAGGCGCTGCGTCCGTACTTCCCAGAAGATCGCGTGATCAGCGGCTTGTTCGAAGTGCTGCGTCGGGTGTTTGGTATCGAAGCACGCGAGCTGCCAGCGGGTAGTGTGGATGTGTGGGATCCGAGTGTCCGTTTCTTTGAGCTGATTGACGGTCAAGGCGAGCTGCGCGGCAGCTTCTATCTGGACTTGTACGCCCGTGAACACAAGCGCGGCGGGGCGTGGATGGATGATTGTATCGGCCGTAATCGTCGCCTCGATGGCAGCTTACAAAAACCGGTTGCCTACCTGACCTGTAACTTCAACAAACCGGTTGGCGATAAGCCGGCGCTGTTTACCCATGACGAAGTCACCACCTTGTTCCACGAATTTGGCCACGGCATTCACCATATGCTGACTGAAGTGGATACGGGCGCGGTGTCCGGTATCAACGGCGTGCCGTGGGATGCAGTCGAGCTGCCAAGCCAGTTTATGGAAAACTGGTGCTGGGAAGCTGAAGCGCTGGCGTTCATCTCCGGTCACTATGAAAGCGGTGAGCCGCTGCCACAGGAAATGCTGTCCCAACTGCTGGCGGCGAAAAACTATCAGGCAGCGATGTTTGTTCTGCGTCAGCTGGAATTCGGGCTGTTCGATTTCCGTCTGCACCACGAATACTCTCCGGCCGAGGGTGCCAAGGTGTTGGAGATGCTGCATGATGTGAAAGCCAAAGTAGCGGTACTGCAAGCGCCAAGCTGGCAGCGGATGCCGCATAGCTTTAGCCACATCTTCGCCGGTGGCTATGCTGCAGGTTACTACAGTTACCTGTGGGCGGAAGTGCTGTCTGCCGATGCGTTTGCCCGCTTTGAGGAAGAGGGCATTTTCAACCCGCAGACCGGACAAGATTTCCTGCACTGCATTTTAGAGCGTGGCGGCTCGGAAGAGCCAATGGCGCTGTTTAAGCGTTTCCGTGGTCGTGCGCCACAGCTGGATGCTTTGCTGCGTCATAAAGGCATTGCCGGTTAATGGCTGCGTTAACTCGCGTGTAGCGTGAAATACCGCGCGTGAGATGTAGTATCATAAGGGTGCATAATTGCACCCTTTTTTCTTGCCGGCGCTAAGTATGCGGCGCTGCCAACCTGCGGGAGTTGAGCTTTGTATTCGATCCACCTGTCCACTGACGTTGCGGCGCGCGCGCCTGAGCTGGCCGTCTTAGCTGAGCGCTGGCAGCTGCAGCATGATGAAGAGGCGCAGTTTGCGCTGGTATTGACCGCTGAGCGTCTGGAGCTGCGTAAACGCGATGAACCAAAGCTGGGCGCGATTTGCGTGGATTTTGTCGGTGGTACTATGGCGCACCGTCGCCGCTTTGGTGGTGGCCGCGGTGAAGCGGTGGCGAAAGCGGTAGGCGTAAAAAAAGGCTATCTGCCGGATGTGGTGGATGCGACCGCCGGCCTTGGGCGCGATGCCTTTGTGCTGGCCAGTATCGGCTGTCGGGTGCGTTTGTTAGAGCGTCATCCGGTAGTCGCCGCCTTGTTGGATGATGGTTTGCAACGGGCGTATGCCGATCCAGAAATCGGTGGCTGGATGCGCGAGCGCATGCAACTGCTGCACGCCTCGGGCATCGAGGTGTTGGCCACTTTGTCGCCTGCGCCAGATGTGGTTTATCTCGATCCTATGTATCCGCACAAAACCAAATCGGCCTTGGTGAAAAAAGAGATGCGGGTATTTCAGTCGTTGGTGGGCGCGGATCTGGATGCCGATGATTTGTTGACCCCAGCGCGCGCCGTGGCGCGTAAACGGGTGGTGGTTAAGCGGCCGGATTACGCCGAGCCGTTAGCCAATCAACCGGCGAGCGCGGCCATCAGTACCAAAAATCACCGTTTCGATCTTTATGTTACGCCTGCTGCCAGATAACCGATTGACGCTATCGCGCCGGTGTGCCAGCGTGTAGAAAACGGCCAGCCGCAGTGGTTTGGTCTAGAGAGTCACCGGAGGTCATTAAGGTGGAAATTCGCCGGTTATGCAAATGGGGGCGGGATGAATACAGCGAGCACTTCGCCTTGCTGTGCGAGATCACCCGTAAGCCGAAATTTACCTGTGAGCGTTGTGGCCGTAGTGCGCGCAAAAAGCGTTATCTGTGCAAGCCGCGTAAACGCGACCAGTGATCAATAATGAAAACTCCCGCCGTGGGCGGGAGTTGTATGAATGCTCAAAACGCGCGTTGACGATGCGCGCTATCGGGCTTTGCTGAGCTTAGTCTTCGTCGCGCAGCGGCACAATCAGCATATCAATCGGGATATTGTTAATCAGCTGGCGTGCAGATGACATCAGCTTGCTCCAGAAATCCTGATGGTGACCACACACCAGCAGATCCACGTCATATTGCTTGATCGCATCCATCAGAACCTGTCCCAGATCGCCACTGCCACTTAAGGTTTCGGTGATCGGATAGCCGGCATTCAGCGCCAGTTCACGCAGGGCAGAATGGGTTTCTTCGGAAATCTTCTGCTGCATATCCCCAAGGTTGACATCAATCAGGCCGGTATACAGGTCTGAGTAATTGACATCAACATGGATCAGCGAAACTTTGGCATCGTTACGCTTGGCGACGCCGATGGCTTTTTTCAGCAGATAGTGACTTTCCGGCGACAGGTCGACAGCGACCAGAAGATGTTGATATGCCATGATGTTGCTCCTTTTCCATTCTTCCATACTCGGATACTAACATTAGTATAGATGGCGAAATGTTCAGTGGATCACAGCCCGTACCGCCATTGCCAGCCTCACAAAATGCCCTCACAAAAGGCTATAAAAGCCGCCATTTTAGCTTCAGCGCGTTCTAATGCGTTGACGGTCATTAACCCGTAAAAATCGGGGCACTTTTCCTTGTCACAAAAAAAATTTTCGGTTGAAAAAATGCGCAGCGTTAGCGTAACTGCGAGGTGGTGAGTATTGCCGTTGGTTTGTCGGTCTGCTTGTGCCCTTTTCCTTGCCACAAAACTTCACCGTAACTGACAGCTAAAAATTTGCCGCGATGAATTTCTGGTGCCATTGATTGCAGTATCTGACCGGACATGGTGACCCGTGCCACGGTGACAGCAAGGGCAAAGCCCAAAGTCTTACGACGGTAAAACTGAGCGGGAGTAGTGGTATGCAAAATAAAATCTGTGTCGTGACCGGTGGCGGTCGTGGGATTGGACGCCAGATAGTCAATACGCTGGCTGATGCCGGGGCGGCGATGGTGATTGCCTGCGATTTGGATGCGGCCGCCTTGGAAGAGACCGTCAACGGACGCGCTAACGTGCGCGGCCAATTACTGAACGTCAGTGACCGTAATAGCATGCCAGCATTCGTGGCAGCGGTGGTGGAAGAGTTTGGCCGCATCGATGTGCTGGTCAATAACGCCGGTGTTACCCGCGATAACTTAATCCAGAACATGAGCGAAGCGGAGTGGGATCTGGTGCTGGATATCAACCTCAAAGGGGTATTTAACCTAACCCAAGCCATCGCGCCGGTGATGATGGCGCAAGGCAGTGGCGCGATTGTCAGCCTCTCGTCGGTGGTGGGGCTGGATGGCAACATCGGCCAGAGTAACTATGCCGCCAGTAAAGGCGGGGTGATCGCGCTGACCAAAACCTGGGCCAAAGAATTTACCCGTAAAGGTGCGGTGGTGCGTGTTAACGCGATTGCGCCAGGATTTATCCGCACCCCGATGACCGCGGTGGTGCCGGATAAAGTCATCGATCACATGGTCAGCAAAACCCCCTTGGGGCGGATGGGTACGCCGGAGGATATCGCCAACGCGGTGCGGTTCTTAGTCAGTGAGCAGGCGGCGTTCATTACCGGACAGGTATTACGTGTCGATGGTGGGCTGACGATATAACACCAGAAACCTACTCGCGCTATGGCCACGTCAGAGGCCATGCACCCAAATAAGCCATAAGCACAAGAAAGTCAGTTCTGTGTATCTATTGCCCCGCTGGTCGGGGCTTTTTTTGTGCGTGCGATCTCGCTCTGCGGGATCGGCGTATGCAACAAGGCCAGAAAAGATCGTATCGGCAGTGAGTTTAGTTACAATCGCCGGGTAACCGGCGCCAAGGCGACCGGCGGCCATGCCAGTGCGTTTGGACATGGCCAGTCACAGGGCAAGGCGCAGGCTAACGGTGTGCGCGTTGCGGAATAATCACCCGAATTCGATGTCCGCGGGACATCATGGGAGGAAACAACGACGATGAGTAAGCTGTGGGTGCAAAGCCTGGTTCTGAGCGCGACTGCCGTCATGAGCAGCGCAGGTGCCGCGCAAGAACAACTGTATGTGTATAACTGGACTGATTATATTCCGGCCGCGTTGCTGGAGCAGTTCTCCAAGGAAACCGGTATTGAAGTCATCTACTCCACGTTTGAAAGTAACGAGGAGATGTACTCGAAACTGAAACTCACTCAGGGTGCCGGCTACGATTTAGTGGTTCCTTCCACGTACTATATCAGCAAGATGGCCCGCGAAGGATTGTTGCAGGAAATCGACCAGAGCCAGCTGAAAAACTTCGCTAACCTTGACCCCGCATTACTGCATCGCGAGTTCGATCCGCAAAATACTTACTCCGTCCCTTATGTGTGGGGTGTAACTGGGATTGCGGTCAACAAATCCGAGATTGATCCGGCCACGGTGACCTCATGGGCTGACCTGTGGAATCCGGCGTTTAAAGATCGCCTGTTGCTGACCAATGACTCGCGTGAAGTGTTCCACATGGCGCTGCTGGTTAACGGCAAATCGCCCAATACCACAAACCCCGATGACATCCGGCAGGCCTATGAAAAGCTGCAGCCGTTGATGCCGAACGTGCGGGTGTTTAACTCCGATGCGCCAGACGTGCCGTATCTGCAAGATGAGGTTTCGGTGGGCATGATCTGGAATGGGCCGGCGTGGCGCGCTAGCTTAGAAAACCCGGATTTAACGTTCGTCTATCCGAAAGAAGGGGCGATCTTCTGGATGGATAGCTTCGCCATTCCGAAAGCGGCCAAGAACAAAGCCGCTGCGCATCGCTTCATCGATTTCCTGCTGCGCCCAGAAAGTGCTGCCGCCATCATCAAAGAGCTCGGTTATTCGGTACCGAATCAGGCCGCGCTTAAACTGCTGCCGGCGGAGATGGTCAATAACCCAACCCTGTTCCCGCCAGAAGATGCCAAACAACGTGGCCAATTCCAAGCGGATGTGGGCGATGCGGTTCAGATCTACGAAGAATACTGGAATAAACTGCGGACGGGGAAATAATCCGTTACGGGGGCCGGGATTGAATTCCCGGCCCGACGCGCTATTGTGTCAGCAGAGGGGCAAACTCTGCACCGTCACCGAATACATAACAAGGAGTCGCTATGTTGTCGCAAGCCATGACCGATAAGCTCAATGAGCAGTTGAATCTGGAATTTTTCTCATCCAATTTGTATTTGCAGATGAGCGCTTGGTGTGATCATCACGGCTTTGATGGGGCGGCGCTGTTCTTACGCCAGCATGCGCAAGAAGAGATGCAGCATATGCAGCGTTTGTTCACCTATGTCAGCGAAACCGGTGCGTTGCCGCTGATTGGTGCCATTGAGGCGCCGGACAGTGATTATCAGTCATTGGCCGATGTGTTTCATAAAACCTACAGCCACGAGCAGCTGATCACGCGCAAGATTAACGAGTTGGTGCATGTGGCCTTCAGCACTCAAGATTACTCCACCTTCAGCTTCCTGCAGTGGTATGTGGCAGAGCAGCATGAAGAAGAGAAGCTGTTCAAAAGCATTCTGGATAAAATCGAGCTGGTGGGCGAAGATGGTAAGGCGCTGTTCTTTATCGATAAAGACTTGCGTGCACTGGCCGCTCAGGGCGAGCAGGCATCGTTGGCTGCCAGCAATCAGTAAATCGCTGTTGGCGTACAACTGAACTACCCTGAGTAAGGATACTTAGGAGAGCAGGAATGGATTTGAATATCGTCTTTTGGGTGTTGCTGCTGATGAGCGCGCTGAATATTGCGCGCTATCTGTCCAGTTTGCGGGTGCTGTTGTTTATCATGCGCGACAGTGATCCCTACCTGTATTTGCTGGTGGATGGCCGCGGTTTTTTCCGACCGACCGGCGTGATCTCAAAGCAGATCCGGCTGTTTCACTACCTGCGTGAACAGCGTTATGTCTCGCATCATGATCCGCGCTTTATCGCCAAGTGTGTGCAGGTACGTCAGCAATTTGTGCTGAGCAGTGCGTTGTTACTGTTAACGCTGGTGGTGTTAGTGCTGGGATGGGTGATGCCGGGAGTGACCCACTGATACCCGCCCGAAGGCGGGTATCGTGGTTGAACTGATAACGGTAGGAATGGGGCTGTCAGAGCAGGATATAGCTAGCAACCCAAAACAGCGTACAGGAAAGCAACATGGTTGCTGGCAAGGTGAAAATCCATGCCATCAGGATACTTTTAACCGTACCAGACTGCAGACGGTTTTTGTTTGCCAGCATTGAGCCGGCAACCGCTGAAGACAACACATGTGTGGTGGAAACCGGCATACCGGTGACGCTGGCAATACCGATTGCAGAGGCGGCGGTAATTTGCGCTGCCATCCCCTGTGAATAGCCCATCCCGCGCTCACCGATTTTCTCACCGACGGTGACCACGATCCGGCGCCAGCCGACCAAGGTTCCCAAGCCCAGAGCCATCGCCACCGCAACGATCACCCAAGTCGGGGCGTATTCGGTGGTGCTGTTCAGGTCATGGCGGAAGGTCGTCAGGCTTGCAGCATCGGCTTTGGACATTCCCGGCGCCGCGGCTACTTTCTTAGCGGTATCGTCAATGCACAGGATCAAACGACGCGCCATCCGGCGTTGGTCGGTATCCAGCTGTGCGTAATCTGATACGCCGTTCAGTAGCGAACTTAACCCATCCAGTGACTGACGTGTATTGGCCACATCGCAGTGGAACTTACCTTGCGGGATAGCGTTATCCTGCGCTTTTGGATGTGACGCAATAAAGGCATCCAGCACGGTTGGGTTGCGCTCGTAAATGGCGGCAATATGCTGCGCAGCATCGGCGGTTTTCGCGATTTGATACTGGCTGGCATTCATGTCGACCACAAACTTGGCCGGCGCAATCCCGATCAGTACCAGCATCAGCAGGCCGATCCCTTTTTGTCCATCATTCGAGCCGTGTGCAAAGCTCACCCCGAAAGAGGAGAGGATCAACACAGTACGCGCCCAGAATGGCGGATGCTTTTTCCCGTCCAGCAATTGGCGCTCTTCAGGATTCAGGTGCATGTGTGAGGTCGGGAATAACCGCTTTAACAGCAGGAACACCGTTCCCGCCAGCAGCAAGCCGACAACAGGAGACACGATCAGTGACAGCATGACATCAACCGCTTTTTTGAGGTTAACGCCATCACTGATAGAGGTATGGGTCATCAGTGCGTTTGCCACACCCACGCCCAGAATAGAACCGATCAGTGTATGTGAGCTGGAAGCCGGCAAACCCAGATACCAGGTACCGAAATTCCAGACAATCGCGGTGAACAACATGGAGAACACCATGATGAGACCGTGAGTCGAGCTGATATTAACAAGCAGGTCGATAGGCAGCAGATGCACGATGGCATACGCTACGCTTAATCCTCCCAATAACACCCCGAAGAAATTAAAAATTCCAGACAGCACCACAGCCAGCTGCGCCGGCATCGCTTTGGTATAGATTACCGTGGCAACAGCGTTGGCAGTGTCGTGGAATCCATTAATAAATTCATAAGCCAAAACAAACAATAACGCCAAACCAAGCAGAATGGCGATATGGGCATCAAGACCGGTAAATATATCAAACATAAAATAAGCCATAAAACCGTCATCAGACCGGCGCATTATCGATATAAATACAGTCGCTAGAAAGGGGAAATTCCAGTTATTTTGCAAAAAGTGCGAATAATTTGCCGCGATAATCTGGTTTGTTACGCGTAACTTCGCGAATAAAATTTGTATAACCTAATGATTTAAAAGATTATTTAAAAACAATATAGAAATGAGACATGGCGCGCATTCAGTTGCGCTAATCGCACGGCGATTTGAACTGTATTTTGTGCCGGATTTGACACAATTATCTGCTTTGTCTGTTTTATCTGCAAAAGGCGTATGTAAGCTATCCAGCTGTCAACTAAAACCGGGTAATACTGGCTGTCTGCAGCAAAGCCCTTTACAATCGCCGGCGTTTTTACAGCGGCCGGGAGTAAACGGTGAAATCAGCATTTGATGTGGTCATTATCGGCGCCGGGGCAGCCGGATTATTTTGTGCAGCGCAAGCCGCCGCACGCGGGCTCAATACCTTGGTGGTGGATAACGGCAAAAAAGCTGGTCGAAAAATTCTGATGTCCGGTGGTGGGCGGTGTAATTTCACCAACCTCTATATTGAACCGGCCGCCTATTTATCTGCCAACCCGCATTTTTGCAAATCGGCACTGTCGCGTTATACCCAGTGGGATTTTATTGCCTTAGTGGCGGCGCACGGGATTGCCTATCACGAAAAAACGTTAGGCCAGTTGTTTTGTGACGACTCCGCCGAGCAGATCGTCGAGATGTTGCTGAGCGAGTGCGATAAAGCCGGCGTGCAGATCCGTTTACGCACCGAAGTGTTAAGTGTCGCACGTAGTGACAGCGGGCTGTTCGCCCTGACTACCGCGCAAGGCGAGGTGCAGACGCACTCACTGGTGGTGGCTAGCGGTGGTTTGTCGATGCCGGGTCTGGGGGCTGGGCCGTTGGGTTACCGCATTGCCGAACAATTTGGTTTACCGGTGCAGCCAACGCGGGCTGGCTTAGTGCCGGTCACCTTACATAAAGAGATGCTGCAAGCGCAGCAGTCACTGGCGGGGATTGCCGTTCCTGTCACCGTGAGCACCAGTCATGGCCCACAGTTTCGTGAAAACCTGCTGTTTACCCACCGCGGCCTCTCCGGTCCGGCGATTTTGCAAATCTCCAGCTACTGGCAGCCGGGGGAAACGCTGGAGATCAATTTGCTGCCGGATTGCGATCTGGATAATGAGTTGGAGCAGCTGCGCCGCAGTCAGCCTAATTTAAGCCTGAAAAATGCCCTGACACGCTGGTTGCCTAAGCGCTTAGTGGAGTGCTGGATTGAGCAGCAGCGCTTGCCGAATCCGACCTTAGCTCAACTGAGCCATGCGCAAAAACAGGCGGTGTGTGAGACGCTGCAGCAGTGGCGCATTAGCCCGAACGGCACCGAAGGCTACCGTACCGCAGAAGTCACGCTGGGTGGTGTAGATACGCGCGCTCTGTCATCGAAAACCATGCAGGCGACCAGCGTACCGGGCTTGTACTTTATCGGCGAAGTGGTGGATGTGACCGGCTGGTTGGGCGGCTATAACTTCCAGTGGGCGTGGAGTTCAGCCTATGCCTGTGCGCAGTCGTTACCATTGCCTGAGGCTGCGGTGGAGTAAAACGCGCAAGAATTCTGCGATTTGGCTTTACAAAGATAATGATAATCGTTATCGTTTGTTGGCTGGCAGAGCGCCTCGGGAAGGAAAGCTTTGCACGCACGACATTGCTCACAATTGCTTCCACATATCTTCTACCGGTTCTCCTTGTCGTGAACCGGTATTTTTTTGCCTCTCTTACACCGGTTGTCCACCGCTTACGCGCCGAGTAGGTATGCTGGAGATGCGGCGATCGCGGCCAGCGCCTTGCCCCGTCTGCGCTCCAGCAAAGTCAAGTCTAAAAATGGTATCCACAGCAGATGATCATCAAATGATCGCGCGCCGATCAGGGCATGCTTGCGTAACTTAATGAAATTTAATGGTAATTAACCATGCATTCACCTGCTAACGCCAAACGATCACATCCCCTCGTTTTATTGTTCACAAAGTTATCCACAGGCTACGCGTCATCGGCAGGAAGGAATGGGGTGCGCGCCAGATACGTAGTGGGACAAAAATCCCGACCGGTAAATTCGTTTCTGCCGCTGGCTGTGGCATCCTTTAGGGATGATGACTGACCGGATAGTGTAATTATGGCCCAGATAGCGCCCAACCCGTTGATTCTGGTCGACGGCTCTTCTTATCTTTATCGTGCATTTCATGCGTTCCCACCGCTGACCAATGCTGGCGGTGAACCGACCGGCGCCATGTATGGCGTATTGAACATGCTGAAAAGCCTGCTCAACCAATTTGCGCCGACCGAAATGGCGGTGGTGTTTGATGCCAAAGGCAAAACCTTTCGTGATGAGATGTTTGCCGAGTACAAGGCGCATCGCCCACCGATGCCCGATGAACTGCGCAGCCAAATTGAGCCGCTGCATCAGATGATCCGCGCGCTCGGCTTGCCGCTGTTGGTGGTGTCGGGAGTGGAAGCCGATGACGTGATTGGTACGCTGGCCAAACAAGCGGCCGCCAATGGGCGCGACGTGCTGATCAGCACCGGCGATAAAGACATGGCGCAGCTGGTGAGCGATAAGATCACCTTGATCAACACCATGAACAACACGGTGCTGGGGCCGCAGGAAGTGCGCGAGAAATACGGGGTCGGGCCGGAGCTGATCATCGATTTTCTGGCGCTGATGGGCGACTCATCGGATAACATTCCGGGCGTACCAGGGGTGGGCGAGAAAACCGCGCTGGCGCTGCTGACCGGGATCGGCAGTCTGCGTGAGATCTACGCCAATCTGGATGCGGTGCCCGCTCTCGGTTTTCGCGGCTCGAAAACGCTGCCGGCCAAGCTGGAATTGCACCGTGACAATGCCGATCTCTCCTATGCACTGGCCACCATCAAAACTGATGTGGAACTGGAGCCCATTCCACTGACGCGCCAAAGCGCCGATACCGACACCCTGATTAGCCTGTTTGGCCGTTATGAGTTCAAACGTTGGTTGGCTGAGCTGCTCGATGGTGGCGATATGCTGACGCCTAACCCGGCAGCGGCTGCGCCACGCGTCCGACCGACCGCTTCGGTGAGCGATAGCGCCGAACCTGCCGCAGCGGCCATGGCGCCGGTGACGCTGGATCGCAGTGCCTACCAGACCATTTTGCAGATGAGCGAGCTGGATGCATGGTTGGATAAGCTGCGCGCTGCGCCTTACTGGGTGCTGGATACCGAAACCGACGGACTGGATTACATGACCGCCAACCTGATTGGCTTGTCATTTGCCACCGCCGCTGGTGAGGCTGCCTACTTGCCGGTGGCGCACGATTATCTGGATGCGCCTGAGCAACTGGATCGTGATACGGTGTTAGCGCGTCTGAAGCCGCTGCTGGAAGATACCGATTCGCGCAAAGTTGGGCAAAACCTGAAGTTTGATCAGAGCATTCTGGCCCGTTATGGCATCGAGCTGCGCGGTATTTGGTCTGATACCATGTTGGAGTCGTATGTTCTCAACAGTGTGGCTGGCCGCCATGATATGGATAGCCTGTCTGAGCGCCACTTAGGTCACCAGCCCATCACTTTTGAGGAAGTGGCCGGTAAAGGTAAAAACCAGCTGACCTTTAACCAGATCCCGCTAGAGCAAGCGGCCACCTATGCCGCCGAGGATGCGGATGTCACCCTGCGCTTACATGAAGTGCTGTGGCCACAACTGGAGCAAGAAGCGGGCTTGGCCTCGGTGCTGCAAGAGATGGAAGTGCCGCTGCTATCCGTGTTGTCGCGGATGGAGCGCAACGGCGTGCTGATTGATCCGGCCTTGCTGGGGCGGCATTCCATAGAGCTGACCACGCGTCTGGCGGAGTTGGAAAGCAAAGCCCATGAGCTGGCCGGGGAGCCGTTTAACTTGGCCTCTACCAAGCAATTGCAGGGGATCTTGTTCGAGAAACTGGGCTTGCCGGTGCTGAAGAAGACCCCGGGCGGCGCGCCCTCCACTAACGAAGAGGTATTGGCCGAGCTGGCGCTGGATTACCCATTACCGGCCGTGCTGCTGGAGTACCGTGGGCTGGCCAAGCTCAAATCAACCTATACCGATAAACTGCCGCAGATGATCAATCCGGCGACCGGTCGCGTGCACACCTCCTATCATCAGGCGGTGACCGCTACCGGCCGTCTGTCATCCACCGATCCGAACCTGCAAAATATTCCGGTACGTAACGAAGAAGGGCGGCGCATTCGTCAGGCCTTTATTGCTGGTGCAGGGAATCAGATTATTGCAGCTGACTACTCGCAAATTGAGCTGCGCATCATGGCGCATCTGTCGGGTGATGCCGGTTTATTGCGCGCTTTTAGCGAAGGCAAGGATATCCACCGCGCCACCGCTGCCGAAGTGTTCGGCTTGCCGCTGGAGCAGGTGAGCGCTGAACAGCGTCGTAGTGCCAAGGCCATCAACTTCGGTTTGATTTACGGCATGAGCGCCTTTGGCTTGGCGCGTCAGCTCGGTATTGGCCGTAACGATGCCCAACGTTATATGGATCTGTACTTTGAGCGCTACCCGGGCGTGCTGACTTATATGGAGCGCACTCGTGAGCAGGCGCATGCGCAAGGTTATGTTGAAACGCTGTTTGGCCGTCGTTTGCAGTTGCCGGATATCCGTTCGCGCAATGCGATGCGGCGTAAAGGCGCTGAGCGCGCGGCGATCAACGCCCCAATGCAAGGCACAGCGGCTGACATCATCAAGCGCGCTATGCTGGCAGTGGATGCATGGCTGGCGACGCCAGAGGCAGACGGTATCCGTATGATCATGCAGGTACACGATGAATTGGTCTTCGAAGTGCCGCAAGAGAAAGTGGCGCTGTGCAGTGCCAAGGTGCGTGAGCTGATGCAGCACAGTGCCGCGCTGGATGTGCCGCTGCTGGTTGAGGTTGGCGTGGGTGATAACTGGGATCAGGCCCACTGATCGGGTGCTGCCGCGACGCACACTGAGCCTGAGCTATTTTCACTGAGAAAAATAACCTCGGGCTAATGTTACCGTCAGTAGTGAAGTGCGACATAAAAGTGAAAACAAACTACAAAAATTGCTTTCCTCATCCGTCGAATTGTTGTACAGTTTTTCGCGTAGGGTACAGAGGTAAGATGTTCTATCTTTCAGACCTTTTACTTCACGTAATCGGATTTGGCTGAATTTTTAGCCGCCCCGCTCGTTAGAGCGGGGCGTTCTTTTATCTGCGTTTTGCCGCTTTTTTCCCCACAACGTCGCCCCTTGTTACCGTTTTTCCCGCTGCTGGTTACTCTTTTTCCCGTCGATAGTGTCTCTTTTTCTCACACTGTGTCGTTTTTGTGAGCGCGGTCGCCGATTTTATCGCCTAAAAATTAGAGTAATTACTTTAAAATGTTTCTAAGTGCGATATAATCATTTCGCTCTTCTTGTTTATCTTATTTTTTGTCTGTGTGATGGCGGCGTTGTCACCAGACTCACATTTTTGCTTACGTATTTTTTTCGGGCCGGCTTTTGCCGGCCTTTTTGTTGCCTGTCTACCTGCTGTCCACATCTTCCAGCAATTTGTTGTAAAGCTACAGCTTACCCACACTTATTTCTCGATGAAAAATCAAATCGCCCTGTTGCGCGTGCTGCTGCACAAGCGCGGCACAAGCATAGTGCGGCATGCATTTGCCAAGAGGGATCCGCACCACAGGTTGCTAATACAAAGTGGCATGGCGGTGACGAGGGAAAAGGGCAGCGAAAAACAAAAAGGAAACCGAATCGGTCGGGCGTTCAACCGAATGCGCTAAACATAACACTGTCGTGTTAGATCGCGGCAGGATCTGACGTATCGTTGCTAAATCGGGCTTTTATCAGACAAGTTGCTATGAAGTAATGTGCGTATTCGTGAGGGGAATCAAGAGTGCAGCGCAAACTTATGTATGATGGCGCGATCTTACACAAAGATCTTGCGAAACCGCGCAGGATCGAAGATCCTTAACGGCATAACAATAAAAACCTCCTATTTCTCTCCCGTTGCCCCACCGTACGGTGGGGACTTATTTCCCTTTTCGCGACCCATCTCGCTTCGACCTAGCAGAACGTGACAGGCAACGTGTCAGTCACCGAACTTTATTCTGCGTCGCTATCGTCCGCATCCAGTTCAGCCTGATTCAGGGCATCAATCTCGGTGGTAAACCAGGTATCCAGCTTCTGGCGCAGCTTATCCACACCCAGTTTTTTCAGGGAGGAGAACGCTTCGACTTGAATATCACCTTCGAACGCCAGCACGGCTTCGCGCACCAGATTCACCTGATTTTTACGGGCGCCACTGGCCAGCTTATCGGCTTTGGTCAGCAGCACCAGCACCGGCAGGCCAGACTCTACCGCCCACGCAATCATCTGCTGATCCAAGTCTTTGAGTGGATGGCGGATATCCATCAGCACCACCAGACCACGCAGGCATTCGCGTTTTTGCAGGTATTCACCCAGCGCGCGCTGCCATTTGCGCTTCATCTCTTCCGGTACTTCGGCATAGCCGTAACCTGGCAAGTCGACCAGACGTGCCTGCTCGGCCACTTCAAACAGGTTAATCAGCTGAGTACGGCCAGGGGTTTTACTGGTACGCGCCAAGTTTTTCTGATTGGTCAGGGTATTGAGCGCGCTGGATTTGCCCGCATTCGAACGGCCGGCGAAGGCCACTTCGATGGCGTTGTCCACCGGAAGGTGACGGATATCCGGTGCGCTAGTAACAAAATGGGTAACGTGATAATTAAATTGAGCCACGGAGCGATCTCCACCTTAAGTCAAATGTGGTGTGATGATTTCTTTTATGTGAAAATGTGTAAAATATCTGTTGTAATAGTGCGTAAGGCACTGCGCTGACCGCCGAAACCTTACGGTAACGGACAGGATTATCCGTTATTGGCATAACAACAATCATATAGCTAAATGGAACGCCATGAAAAAATTTGCGCTCGTGATTTCAATGATGCTGGGTGTCAGCGGTGTTGCGCAGGCACAGGGAAACGCAGAAGCGGGTAAGAAGATCGCCGCTGCGGTGTGTGTGGCCTGCCATAATGCTGACGGGAACAGTACCATCCCCGTCAATCCAAAATTGGCCGGACAACATAACAAATATCTGCTCAAGCAGCTAAAAGAATTCAAACTGGCGGCGGACTCCGGCGGTAAGCAGGGGCGCGCGAATGCCATCATGCAAGGTCAAGTGGCGGCCTTGTCTGAGCAGGATATGCAAGATTTGGCCGCTTGGTTCTCCGAGCAAGTCTCGGCACCTGCCTATACCGATAAAGCCAGTGTTGAGCTTGGCAAACAGCTGTACATGGCTGGGGATAAGCAGCGCGGCATTCCGGCCTGTGTCGCCTGTCATGGTCCGCGTGGTAATGGCACCGGCTTGTCGGGCTTCCCGAAAATCTCCGGTCAACATGCTGACTATATCAGTGCTCAGCTGACCGCGTTTCGCGCCGGACAGCGACAAAATGATCCGAACTTGATGATGCGGCAAGTGGCTGCGCATCTGACGGATGCAGAAATCAAAGCGCTGGCCGGTTATGTTGGTGGCTTGCACTGATCGTGTTGCTCGCTGGCCAGATTCTTTGGCCAGCGAGCAAACTGCCCGACGGTCAAATTTTCCGCTTTTTTACTGTGAAGTGGCGCACAATCACTGGGCCTTACGATTGCCTGCGCAGTACGGACGCGTAGATTAGCTGGGGCAGTGGAACCGGTATGGCGGGAATGCCGTGCCAGATAATGCGTCACCACCGACGCTGCTGTCAGGCAGTGGGTGAGTGGGGTTAGCGGCAGGACGCCGTGGTGGACATCAAAGATTGCACGGATGATAGAAAGCATCAGGATGGTGTGATAGCAAGAGCTTACGCGCAGGGAAAGCGGACAAACCAGTTTAGGATGCACTCGGGGAGAGTTGTTATCCCCAGATGAAAAGAAGACACGATTCTTTCATGGGCAGCGTTGAACGCTGCCTTTTTTATTTGCTATTTACCCTCTTTTTGCTAGATTCCGGCGCTTATATTCCAGAATGCTCTATTTCTGAGCGTAAACACTGGCATAATGTTGTTTACTGATCCCGCATCACAATTGGTGTTGATATGACCCGCGAAAAGAAATCCCGTAAAGTGCCTGCTCTGAAAAGTGCCCCTCGTGCGCCGAAAAAGAGCCGCGCTGAAATTGATCAGCTCTCCCGTGAGCAAAAACGTCTGAAAAAGCGTAAAGGTCTGCGCTCTGGCTCACGCCAGAATGTGGCTGAGCAAGGCCAGCAAAATGAAGGTCGCGCCGTAAAAGACCCACGTATCGGCAGTAAAAAGCCGGTGCCGTTGATGGTGGAATTTGTCAACCGTCAGCCGAAAAAACCGGCGGTTGCTGCCGCGCCAGCGAAACCAAAACTGACCCCAGCAGAAGAGTTGGCGATGCTGGAAAATGACGAGCGTCTGCACCTGTTGCTGGATCGCGTCGATGCTGGCGAAAGCTTGAGCAGCGAAGAGCAATCCTACGTGGATAACGCGCTGGATCGCGTGGATGAGCTGATGCAAATCCTCGGTCTGACCGATGAGGAAGAGAGTGCAGAACAAGACTCACAGGCGCCGGGCAACAGCCCAGAAGATCTGTGGGAGCGCTTTAACAACAGCGATCCGAAAGCATTCTGATGGCGTGGCAACAGGGATTAGTGCTGGCAGCAGTCATAGTACTGCTGCCGCTTGGTCTGTATGCCGGCTGGCTGCTCGGACGCCTCTGGCGTCAGGGGCAGCTGCAACGTCAGCAACAGGCTGCGCTGGCGGCGCATCGTCGCCAGCATATGCTCGATAGCATCCGTACCATCGCACGGGCGATGCAAAGCGGGCAGTGTGAATTGGCTGAAGGCGTGCTGCGCATTGGGCGGCTGCTGGAGCTGTTGGTGGAACAGGACAAACCGGAACTGGCGCGCGACTTTCCGGCGATGGCAGAGCTGTATCAGGTCGTGGCAGAAATGCCGACCCATGACGCTCGCAAGCAACACAAGCGCAATCAAATAATGAAATGGGATTTGGAGCGAGTCCGGGCCGAAGAGCGCCTGCAGCCCGCCATTGAACAGGAGTTGCCGCAGTTGCTGGCATGGTGCGCCAAATACCCTGAATAAAGTGCCGTCGCTGGAGCGGCGGCCATGTGGAAGGAATTAAAGCATGTCTGAGTCAGTGTCAGTGACGAACCCAACGCAGTGGGATTTAGATCTCATCCAAAAATATAACTATTCTGGGCCTCGTTACACCTCCTACCCGACCGCTCTTGAGTTTCACGAGGGCTACCAGCACAGCGATTTTGCCGAAGCGGCCGCCCGTTATCCGGAGCGCCCACTTTCGTTGTACGTACACATCCCGTTTTGCCATAAGCTGTGTTATTTCTGCGGCTGCAACAAAGTCATCACCCGTCATGCCCATAAAGCTGACCATTATTTGGACGTGCTGGAGCAAGAGATCCGCGCCCGCGCCCAATTGTTTGGCGGACGTCAGGTGACGCAAATCCACTGGGGTGGCGGTACGCCGACCTTCTTGAGTAAAGCGCAGGTTTCCCGCCTGATGGCACTGCTGCGGGAGAACTTCCACATCCTGCCTGAGGCTGAAATAGGCATTGAGCTGGACCCGCGTGAAATCGAGCTGGATATGCTGGATCACTTGCGCAGCGAAGGCTTTAATCGCATGAGCATGGGGGTGCAGGACTTTAACAAGGAAGTGCAGCGTCTGGTCAACCGCGAGCAAGATGAAGAGTTTATCTTTGCCTTGATGGCGCGGGCGCGTGAGCTGGGTTTTATCTCCACCAACATCGATTTGATTTATGGCCTGCCGAAGCAGACGCCGGAAAGTTTTGCGTTTACCTTGCAGCGAGTGATTGAGCTCAATCCGGATCGGTTAAGCGTATTTAACTATGCGCATTTGCCAGCGCGCTTTGCTGCGCAGCGTAAAATTCGCGATGAAGATTTGCCTTCTCCGGTGCAAAAGCTGGCTATCTTGCAAGAGAGTATCCAGATGCTGTGCGGAGCCGGTTATCAGTTTATTGGGATGGATCACTTTGCCCGGCCGCAAGATGAGCTGGCCGTGGCGCAGCGTAACGGCGAGTTGCACCGCAACTTCCAAGGTTACACCACCCAAGCGGAGTGCGATCTGTTGGGCTTAGGGGTCTCGGCGATCAGCATGCTGGGCGATCACTATGCGCAGAACCAGCGTGAGCTGAAGCATTATTATGCCGAGGTTGAAGCGCACGGCCATGCCTTAGCCAAGGGGCTACGCATGAGCGACGAAGATTGTCTGCGCCGTGATGTGATTAAAGCGCTGATTTGTAACTTCCAACTGCGCTTTGCCGATATCGAGCAGCAGTATAGTATCGATTTCAACCAGCACTTTGCCGAAGATTTGCAGCTGTTAGCGCCATTGGCTGCCGATGGGCTGCTGGAGATGGACGCACAGGGCATTCGGGTATTGCCGCGTGGCCACTTGCTGATCCGCAATATCTGCATGTGCTTTGATACTTATCTGCGCCAGCAAGCGCGTCGCCAGCAGTTCTCGCGTGTGATTTAAAACCTGCGAATGGTGTGGGCGGCGTAAGCTGCGAGTACGCGTGAGTACGCAAAGCTCTCAGTACAGCAAATCAGGACAAAAAAAGCGGCCTTTGGCCGCTTTTTTCTTGAACGCAATACGCCCTGCTGTGGCGCTGCGTCGCGCGATGTATTACATGCTGCGCGCACGTGCTTGCGCACGCAGTTCGGCTTTATCGCTATCGCTTAAAAACGCTTGATGCATGCCGTTTTCCTGCGCTTGGCGAATTTGCGCTGGAGTCAGACCCGCTGCTGGCGCGGCCACATTGTATTCGTGCGCAATTTCGATACCTTCTACTGCCGGATCGTCGGTATTGATGCTGGCGACAATGCCGTGCTGCAAGAAGGTTTTCAGTGGGTGGGCGGCTAGCGCGCTGACCGTGGTGGTCTGCACGTTGGAGGTCAGGGCCGATTCAATGCCAATGCGATGCTCGGCCAGATAATCCATCAGACGCGGATCTTCGATGGCTTTTACGCCATGACCAATTCGCTCTGCGCCCAATTGCTGAATCGCTTGCCACATGCTGGCTGCGCCCGCCGCTTCTCCAGCATGCACCGTGATGTGTAAGCCGGCATCGCGTACTTGGCTAAAGTGCGGCACAAACAGTTCACCCGGTTGACCGAGTTCATCACCGGCCAGATCGATAGCGACTAAGTGTTGGCGACAGGCCAGCAGCGCATCCAGCTCTTGCAGGCAGGCGGCGGTGCCGAACGTGCGGCTCAAAATACCAATCAGGTTGGCTTTCACGGTAAAGTCACGGCGGCCTTGCGCAATCCCATCCGCGACCGCTTCCACCACCCCCTGTACTGGCAGGTTGTGTTTCATCGCCATGTAGTATGGTGAGAAGCGCAGCTCGGTGTAATCCAGACCGGCGTTATCGGCATCTTGCATGTTTTCATATGCAACGCGGCGGCAGGCATCCAGATCGGCCAGTACTGCTACGCCCCAATCCAGCTTTTGCAGGAAGCTGACCAGCGTCGGGGCATTCTCGGTGATTTGTACGTGCGGCAGCAGATCCGGCAGGTTATCGGCGGGCAGCATGATGCCGTGCTGTTGACCCAGCTCCAAAATGGTCGATGGACGAATATTGCCGTCCAGATGACGGTGTAAGTCGGTCAACGGTAAATCGCGTGCAATCATGCAAAGGCTCCCCAGTGTATTTTAGTTGGTGTGACAGTATAGACACTGGGGTGAAAATCGCCTAACCCTGTTACGGTTAAAAGTGTGATGAATATCGCTTTAATTCGCCGTAGTCAGTGGATCCCTAATTCCTTCAGTTTACGGGTCAGGGTATTGCGCCCCCAGCCCAACAGGCGGGCCGCCTCTTGTTTGTGACCTCGGGTGTGTTGCAAGGCAGCATCGAGCAGTAATTGCTCAAACTCCGGTTGCAAGGTAGTGAGTAAATCCTCCTGACCCCGCGCCAGTTGGTGTAACACCCACTGTTGCAGCGGTTGCTGCCAGTTTAGCGCCGAGGCGGCTGTGTCCACGCTGCTGGCGGGGCGGGTCAATTCAGCCGGTAAATCGGAGACAAAAATCTCCTTACCGGCGGCCATGACGGTCAAACCACGACAGATGTTTTCCAGTTGGCGCACATTGCCCGGCCAGTGAAACTCGCTCATGACCCGTAGGGTATCCGGATGCAACGTTTTTGCTTCCACCCCCAGTTCGCGTGCGGCACTGAGCAGGAAATGGCGACTTAACGCGGCGATATCTTGGCGTCGCTCACGCAGGGCGGGCAGCTGTAAACGGATCACATTCAGGCGATGGAAGAGGTCTTCGCGAAACAGCCCTTCGCGCACGCGCGCTTCCAGATCTTGGTGGGTGGCGGCGATGATGCGCACATCCACGTGCAGCGGCGTATGGCCGCCGACGCGGTAAAATTGGCCGTCGGCCAAGACCCGTAGCAGGCGAGTTTGGATATCCAGTGGCATATCGCCGATTTCATCCAAAAATAAGGTGCCGCCGTTCGCCTGTTCAAAGCGCCCCTGACGTACCGCGCCGGCACCGGTAAAGGCGCCTTTCTCATGGCCAAACAGCTCCGATTCAATTAAATCTTTCGGAATGGCGGCCATATTCAGGGCGATAAAGGGCGCGCTGGCGCGTGGGCTGTGGCGATGCAAGGCGTGGGCAATCAGCTCTTTACCGGTACCGGACTCGCCATTAATCAGCACGCTGATGGCGGTGCGAGATAGACGACCGATAGCGCGAAATACCTCTTGCATGGCCGGTGCTTCGCCGATGATCTCGGATTGCGCGCCGCGTACAGGTTCATTGGCTGGCGTGCGTTGCTGGCGCTGTTCAAGGCTGTGTTGCAAGGCGCGCTCAACCAGTGCCACCGCTTCATCCAAATCAAAGGGCTTGGGCAGGTAATCAAAGGCTCCGCGCTGATAAGCGCTGACCGCGGCATCGAGGTCGGAGTGGGCGGTCATGATGATCACCGGCAGCTGCGGTGCTTGCTGTTGCAGCTGACCGAGCAAGGTCAGGCCGTCCATGCCGGGCATGCGGATGTCAGAGAGCAGGACATCCGGTTTGCTCTGTTGCAGCGCGTCCAGCACGGCGGCGGCGCTGTCGAATGTTTCACAGCGGATCTGGCTGCTACTGAGGGCCTTATCCAGTACCCAGCGGATGGCGCTGTCGTCATCCACCACCCATACCCGTCCTTTCGTCATGCCGTGCGCCTCGTGAACTTGCTGATTGGTCTATGTCGCGATATTAGGCTATCGCGTGGGCTTAGTTTAAGCCGCTGGGAATTAGCGTTCCAATATTCGAGCCAAATTCGTGCCAACTTGATGCCGCTATTTGCGCAGTGGCAGGTAAATGGAGAATTCGGTATGCCCTGGCCAGCTGCTGCACTCAATCTTGCCGCGATGTTGGTCAATCAGATTACGGGCAATCGATAGCCCTAAGCCGTGGCCGCCTTCGCGTCCACTGACCATCGGGTAGAACAGCGTATCTTGCAGCTGCGCCGGAATCCCGGGGCCGCTGTCGATGATATCGAGCCGTACCGCCAGCCGGTAACGTTCACCGTGCAGGGTTTGCTGGAAGGCGGTACGGGTGCGCAGGGTGATGGTGCCGGGTTGCTCACCGAGGGCTTGGACGGCGTTGCGCACAATATTGAGAATGGCTTGCTCGAGCTGCTCAGGATCATGCTCGAACTCCGGCAGGCTGGGGTCATAATCACGAATTAAGGTGATGTGGGCGGGAGTTTCCAGCTCCACCAGCTTGCGTACTTGCTCCAGTACCACATGCAGATTTTGTTCGCTGCGCACGCCCGGGCGCTGTGGGCCGAGCAGCCGGTCGACCAGATTACGTAGGCGATCGGCTTGGGCGATGATCATGCCGGTGTACTCGGTCAGCGCCGGATCGGGCAAGGCGCGCTCTAGCAACTGCGCCGCGCCGCGCAGGCCACCGAGTGGGTTTTTGATTTCATGCGCTAGCCCACGTACCAGCTCGCGCGCTGCCGATTGTTGCGATTGTTGCAACTGCTCTTGGCTTAGGCGGCGATGGGTATCCAACGGGTGCAGCTCCACCAGCACGGTGTGCTGAGCACCGGTATGCAGGTGCTGGGCGGTCAGCTCGACGATGCTGGCTTTGCCGTCAATCACCAGCGTGACTTCGTTATCGGTAAAGCTTTGCTGCTGCTCCAGTGCCTGACGCATCAGCGTCAAATCCAGCGAGATATATTCAATCAAGGCGGGCAGCGGCACGCCAATCAGTTTACGCGCACTGTGCGACAGCAATTGTTCGGCGGCCGGATTGGCATAGTGGATGTTCAGGCTGTTATCCAGCAACAAGACGCCGGTTTTCAGGTTGTGCAGCAGGGATTGAGCAATATCCGGCTCCATCATGGCTCCTTGGCAGCAAAGGTGCGCCGAGGGTGGCCGGCGCACGGAAACTGTCTGTCACTATAATCGAGCAGGCGGCCTTTGCCACCTTAACTTATCGACGCGGGTCGGCACTAGCGCTGCATGATAGGCCTTACTTGGCGCGCGGCTGAATCGGTGGATTGAGAGCTTCGCGGTTCAAAATGCTGGCGCGGTGTAAAAATACCGTGACAGGTGGCGCGGAGGCGATCACTTTGCCGTTTTCCAGTAAATCCGCACTCAGCTGATGCGAGCCGCGATCGATATTGTGCAGCTGCTGTTGGATACTGCGGCTCGGTTCCCCTACCGCTTGGCCATCGATTTTCAGCTGAATGGTTTGCTGCTCGGCCAATTTCGGCACCACCATCACGGTGACATCAATATTGCCGCTGTTGTTGCGCACGGTCGCTTCATCAATCGGTGACAAAATGGCTATTTGGGTCGCCACGTTGCCCGAGAGTGCGGGGCCGGCATTAGTGCTGCTGCGGGTACTGCGCGCGGGCGCATTCGCGTTATTGTTCAGGCGCGTGGAGGGCAGCTTGCCGCTGTCATATTTGATGGGGGCGGCCGGGGTGATTTCTCGGCAGGTGGCCCCTTTGGGCTGGTTAGTGCTGAAGTGGGTAATGCCGTTGGCATCGGTCCATGAACAGATCAGCCGAGTCTCACTGGCAAACGCCGACAGGGTGGCAAACAGCAGTGTCAGGCAAAACAGGCGCATGACGTTCTCCGCAGATGAAAAAGGAAATGACCGAGCGGGTAGCGCGTACTGCCAAGCAGTCGGGCGGACGCGGTTGGACGCTCAGACAATGATGCTTAAATAATGGCGTCTAAATTATGGAGCCATAAGTTATGGCGCTAAGTGTCGATGCTCGGGGGCCGTGGCGGCAACCATAAAAAAGCCCGCCTGTGAGGCGGGCTGAAAGTTTCCACGGCAACAAAAAAGGTTGTTACACGCACTGCCGTTGAAATGACGCGGCGTATTACACGCTGTAGTACATTTCGAACTCAACTGGGTGCGGCATCATGCGCACGCGGTCGATATCGGCGTGTTTCAACTCAATATAGGAATCGATAAAGTCGTCGGTGAAGACGCCGCCACGGGTCAGGAACTCACGGTCGGCATCCAGCTCGCTCATGGCCTCTTCCAAAGAGCCGGCCACGGTTGGGATCTCAGCGGCTTCTTCTGGCGGCAGATCGTACAGGTTCTTGTCCATCGCATCGCCTGGGTGGATCTTGTTAGCGATACCGTCCAGACCGGCCATCAGCTGAGCAGCAAAGGCCAAGTACGGGTTAGCACCTGGATCCGGGAAGCGCACTTCGATACGGCGTGCTTTCGGACTCGCAACTACAGGGATACGGATAGACGCGGAGCGGTTACGCGCTGAGTAAGCCAGCATGACTGGCGCTTCATAACCTGGCACCAGACGCTTGTACGAGTTGGTGGTTGGGTTGGTGAAGGCGTTCAGCGCTTTGGCGTGCTTGATGATGCCGCCGATGTAGTACAGTGCCATTTCAGACAGGCCGGCATACTTGTCACCGGAGAACAGGTTCACGCCGTTTTTCGCCAGTGATTGGTGGCAGTGCATGCCAGAACCGTTGTCACCGAACAGTGGTTTTGGCATGAAAGTCGCGGTCTTGCCGTAGGCGTGCGCTACGTTGTGTACCACGTACTTGTAAATCTGGATTTCGTCAGCCTTGATGGTCATGGTGTTGAAGCGGGTCGCCACTTCGTTTTGACCGGCGGTGGCCACTTCGTGGTGGTGAGCTTCTACCACCAGACCCATCTCTTCCATCACCAGACACATTGCAGAGCGCAGGTTCTGGGAAGAATCAACCGGTGCCACAGGGAAGTAGCCGCCTTTTACGGCTGGACGGTGGCCTTTGTTACCGCCATCGTATTCGGTGCCGGTGTTCCATGCCGCTTCGATATCATCCAACTGGAAGAAGGAGCCGGAGATCCCAGTTTTGAAACGCACGTCATCGAACACAAAGAATTCTGGCTCTGGGCCAAACAGCACGGTGTCGGCGATGCCGGTGCTGCGCATGTAGTCTTCGGCGCGTTTGGCGATAGAGCGTGGGTCACGATCGTAACCTTGCAGGGTGCCTGGCTCTAAGATGTCACAACGGATAATCAGGGTGCTGTCATCGGTGAACGGGTCTAAAACCGCGGTTGCCGGATCCGGCATAAGAACCATGTCAGATTCGTTAATCCCTTTCCACCCTTCGATGGAAGATCCATCGAACATTTTACCTTCTTCGAAGAAGTCGGCATTCACTTGGTGAGAAGGAATGGAAACGTGCTGCTCCTTGCCTTTGGTGTCAGTAAAGCGCAGATCAACGAATTTCACTTCGTGCTCTTGCAGCATAGCTAATACGTGTTCAGCTGACATGGTGTAACCTCCGATGTTGTCGCAATGTTTTATGTTGTCGTGGACTGCCAAAAATACTTTGTAGCGATGTAGGTCTTGGTCACTAGGCCGCTGCGGACCTTCATGGGGTATATAGCGAGAAGTGTGCCAAGTTTTCAAAACCTGTTTTGCCGCGTGCGGCTGCGGCTGGTCAGGGTGCAACGGCGCGGTATCCACAGAGGCGTTGCCATTTTTTGCACCGTGATGGGGAATCATTGCACCATTTTGGTGCAATGCAGGAATTGATATCCTCTATAATAGGTTGGTTGTATAATCCTTCAGCAAAATTATGCGCAGAAAGCGCAACCCTGCCGTAAAGATCATATTGCCTGCGATATGTGGCAGCAAAATTACGATTCTTCTGTAATAATGTTCACACTTTGATTGTGCAGCTTGTGAAACGGCTCACGCCGGCAGTCAGCTAAACTTGCCAGTAATGTTTTGCTGTGATCTGTTTAGTCTTTTGCTCAAGCTGTGTACAATATCCGCTAATTTGTTAACCCCCAGAGACCACATCTGTGATTGAGAATCTGCGTAATATCGCCATCATTGCCCACGTTGACCACGGTAAGACCACCCTGGTTGATAAGTTGCTGCAACAGTCCGGTACCCTCGGAGATCGTAGCGACGCCACTGAACGTGTAATGGACTCCAACGATCTGGAAAAAGAGCGTGGGATTACCATCCTGGCTAAAAACACGGCCATCGAGTGGAATGGATACCGCATTAACATCGTTGATACCCCAGGTCACGCCGACTTCGGTGGTGAAGTAGAACGTGTGATGTCGATGGTAGATTCCGTACTGTTGCTGGTAGACGCAATGGACGGTCCTATGCCACAAACCCGTTTCGTTACGCAGAAAGCCTTTGCTTACGGCCTGCGTCCGATCGTGGTTATCAACAAGGTTGACCGTCCGGGCGCGCGTCCTGACTGGGTGGTGGATCAGGTGTTTGACCTGTTCGTGAACCTGGGTGCAACTGACGAGCAGTTGGACTTCCCTATCGTTTACGCTTCTGCTCTGAACGGTATTGCCGGTCTGGAAGCGGACGAGATGGCTGAGAACATGACTCCACTGTTCGAAACTATCGTTAAGCACGTTGAGCCGCCGAAAGTTGAGCTGGAAGCTCCATTCCAGATGCAAATTTCTCAGCTGGACTACAACAACTACGTAGGTGTTATCGGTATCGGCCGTATCAAGCGTGGTTCTGTTAAGCCAAACCAGCAGATCGTTATCGTGGATAGCGAAGGCAACCGTCGTAACGGTAAAGTCGGTAAAGTGCTGGGCCACATGGGTCTGCAACGTATCGAAGCGGAAGTGTGTGAAGCGGGCGATATCATCGCAATCACCGGTCTGGGTGAGCTGAACATCTCCGATACCCTGTGCGATCCATCTGCCGTTGAAGCGCTGCCAGCGCTGACTGTGGATGAGCCAACCGTAACCATGTTCTTCTGCGTTAACACCTCTCCATTCTGCGGCCGCGAAGGTAAATTCGTGACTTCCCGCCAGATCCTGGACCGTCTGCGCAAAGAGCTGGTACACAACGTGGCGCTGCGTGTTGAAGAAACCGAAGACCCGGATGCATTCCGCGTATCAGGTCGTGGTGAACTGCACCTGTCCGTTCTGATCGAAAACATGCGTCGTGAAGGTTACGAGCTGGCGGTATCCCGTCCGAAAGTAATTTTCCGTGACATCGACGGCCGTAAACAAGAGCCGTTCGAGCAAGTGACTCTGGACATCGAAGAGCAGCACCAGGGCTCCGTGATGGAAGCGATGGGTCTGCGTAAGGGTGAAATGCGCGACATGATCCCGGATGGCAAAGGCCGTATCCGTCTGGATTACATCATTCCTAGCCGTGGCCTGATCGGCTTCCGTACCGAATTCATGACCATGACTTCCGGTACTGGTCTGCTGTACTCCAGCTTCAGCCACTACGATGACGTGCGTCCAGGTGAAATCGGTCAGCGCATTAACGGCGTTCTGATCTCTAACGGTACCGGTAAGGCTCTGGCGTACGCGCTGTACAGCCTGCAGGATCGTGGTCGTCTGTTCCTGGGTCACGGTACCGAAGTGTACGAAGGCCAGATCATCGGTATCCACAGCCGTTCTAACGACCTGACCGTTAACTGTCTGCAGGGTAAGAAGCTGACCAACATGCGTGCTTCTGGTACTGACGAAGCGACCACGCTGACTACCCCAATCAAGATGACTCTGGAACAAGCGCTGGAGTTCATCGATGATGACGAACTGGTTGAAGTGACTCCGCAGAGCGTGCGTCTGCGTAAGAAACACCTGACCGAAAATGATCGTAAGCGTGCGCATCGCGGCAGCAAAGACTAATTTGTCAGGCTAGTATAAAAAGACCGCAGGCATTAAGCCTTCTGTCGAATAATCCAAAGAGGGAGCCGGTAGGCTCCCTTTTTTTATGCTTTTTATCAGTGCGTTATAGCTGTGATTGGCTTTTGTCCCCAGCAGGTACTGATTAGACATCTGGCGATATTTAAGACAACAGCAAGGAGTGAGCGGGTGTTATATATCTTTGATTTGGGCAATGTGATTATCGATATCGATTTTCAGCGCGTGCTACAGGTATGGAGCCAGCACAGTGGGGTGCCGGTGGCCACTTTGCAGGCGCGTTTTACCCATGATGCGGCATTTTGCGAGCACGAGCGCGGGACCTTGAGTGATGCCGAGTTTGCCGAAGCGGTGAACCGAGTGTTAGGCATGCAACTGAGTTTTGCCCAGTTTGCTGAAGGGTGGCAGGCGATTTTTGGCGCGCTGCGTATGCCGGTGATTGAGCGCATGCAGCAACTGCGTGCAGCGGGTGAGACGGTGGTGGTGCTGTCGAACACCAATGCGCTGCACTGTGAGTTATGGCCGAGTCTGTACCCACAAGTGGCGCACAGCGCCGATCGGGTCTATCTGTCCAACGAGATGGGATGGCGTAAACCACAGCCGCAAATTTATCAGCAGGTGCTGGCAGATACCGGATTTACGCCGGCACAAAGCTGCTTTTTTGATGACAATGCCGACAATATTGCCGCCGCGCGCGCCCTGGGCATTGAGAGCGTGTGGGTAAAAGATGCGCAAACTGTCTTGGAATATTTCCGGCAGCGGGATCTCGGGGCGTAATTCGGCAACAGGATCGTTACTATAGGCACTGATTAATACAACGTGATTGATACAGTGAGAAGGACATTGTCATGGATACGCCATCTTTTGTGCGCAGTTGGGCGCAAGTACGGGCCTTTGCCGGTCTGCTATTGGCGCGCAGCAATGAAAACCGCCTGACGGTGACGGCTGGTTATTTAGCTTATGTGACGTTGCTGTCGTTGGTGCCGCTGGTGACGGTGGTCTTTTCGGTCTTTACCGCTTTTCCGGTGTTTGTTGGGGTGACCGACAAGGTGAAGCACTTTATTTTCAGCAACTTTGTCCCAGCGACTGGGGATGTGGTGCAAACCTATCTGGACGAGTTTGTCTCTAACTCTAGCAAGATGAGTGCGGTGGGGATCATCGCTTTGGTGGTGGTGGCGCTGCTGCTGATCTCGGCGGTGGATAAAACCCTGAACCACATTTGGCGCAGCCAGCGGCGTCGTCCGGCGGTGGTGTCGTTTGCCATTTATTGGATGATTTTGACGCTGGGGCCGTTGTTGGCCGGTGCCAGCTTAGTGACCAGCTCGTATCTGTTATCCCTGAAATTGCTCACCGATACGGGGATTAACGGGGTACTCGACAACTTGCTGCTGCTGTTTCCGTTTGTGTTGTCCTCGCTGGCGTTTTGGCTGCTGTACAGCGTGGTGCCTACCGAGCGGGTACCGACTCTACATGCGCTCAGTGGCGCGCTGATCGCGGCGTTACTGTTTGAGATCAGCAAAAAAGTCTTCACCCTGTACATCACCTTTTTCCCATCGTATCAGGTGATTTACGGTGCGCTGGCGGTGATCCCGATTTTATTTGTCTGGGTTTACTTAAGCTGGTGTATTGTGTTGTTTGGTGCCGAAGTGACCGCAACCTTGGGTGAATGGCGACGGACACAGGCGCTGCAAGACGAGCCGTCACCCACGTTATAAATCGTGAGCCGCTGGCCGCCATCAGGCTGGCATATATAGCTCGGCACCTATTCGCAGGAGGGAAGGCTTATGTTTCATCTGTATCCGCCCATTCAGCCGTATTACAGCGGGTTTATTCGCCGCGGTCAGCACCAGATTTATCTGGAGCAGGTTGGTAATCCGCAGGGTCTGCCGGTGCTGTTTGTGCATGGTGGACCGGGGGCGGGGTGCAATGAGACCAGCCGGCGCTTTTTCGATCCGCAGCGTTTTCGGGTCATTTTGTTTGATCAGCGCGGTTGTGGTCGTTCATTGCCGCATGGGCAGTGGCACGATAATCAGGTCAGTGATCTGTTAGCCGATATCGAAGCGATCCGCGAAGAGCTGCAGATCCCGCGCTGGCTGCTGTTTGGTGGCTCGTGGGGCAGTACGCTGAGCTTGCTGTACGCCGAGGCCTTTCCTGAACGGGTGCAGGCGCTGGTGCTGCGCGGGATTTTCTTGGGGCGTCAGCGCGATCTGGAATGGCTGTATGGGCCACATGGCGCGGCGCAGATGTTCCCTGAGCATTATCGGCACTTCATTGCGCCGCTGATGCCAGACATTGATGAGAGCAATGCACGTTTGTCGGCCGATACAGTGCTGGAAGGCTATTGGGCACTGCTCACTTCAAATAATGAGCTGGAGCGTAGCGCGGCAGCTCGGAGCTGGGCGCTGTGGGAAGCGCATCTGATACAGCTGCTGCCCGATCCGCAAATCTTAGAGCAGATGGGCAGTTTGCAGCATGCGGTGGCGCTGGCTACCCTCGAGTGCCATTACTTCCGCCATCGGTTATGGCAACCGGATAATCATATTTTGCTCAATGCCGAACGCTTGGCGGCGATCCCTCTGTATCTGGTGCATGGCCGCTATGACATGATTTGCCCGCTAGAAAATGCCTGGCTGGTGCAGCAAGCGTTGCCGCATGCTCAGTTGCAGGTGGTGCCGAATGCCGGGCACTCGGCGTTAGAGCCGGGGATCACTGATGCGTTGATCCGCGCGCTGCACAGTGCGGCGGCCGACGCGGAGTCGGTCTCGTAAATCGTAAGAAAAATCAGCAGTAGGTTGTACACAAGGAGTCGCAGTAAATGATTGGATTGATTCAGCGCGTCAGTGAAGCCAGTGTGACCGTTGACGGAGAAGTGACCGGCGCTATCGGCCCAGGCTTGTTGGTGTTGCTCGGTGTTGAGCAAGGGGATGACGAAGCCAAGGCGCGCCGTCTGGCGGATAAAGTGTTGGGCTACCGCATTTTTGAAGACGAGCAGGGCAAGATGAACCTGAACGTGCAACAAGCCGGTGGCAGTGTGCTGGTGGTATCGCAGTTTACCTTGGCGGCAGACACCCAAAAGGGGTTACGGCCCAGCTTTTCCCGCGGCGCGGCGCCCGATGACGCGCAAGCGTTGTATCGCTATTTTACCGATTACTGCCGCGGCCAATTGCCGACCGAAGAGGGCCGGTTTGCCGCCGATATGAAAGTGGCACTGGTCAATGACGGTCCGGTGACCTTCTGGTTGCAGGTGTAACTGGCAAGCCTCCCTTTGCTGCGTCGGCCAGACCGGTGCACCGGGTGAGCCTCTCACCGATACATCTCAGATTGACAGATCTCAGAGCGATGGATTGCAAGGAGTACAAGGATGTACCGCTTAAGTACCCCCACAACTGATGAGGCGCTGGCGCGCTATTATCACTTTCGCTGGCAGATGCTGCGGGCACCGCTGCACCAGCCGCCTGGCTCAGAGCGCGATGGCTATGACGCCGGTGCGCACCACCAGATGGTGGTGGATGAGCACGATAATCCGGTGGCCATCGGGCGGGTCTATATCAATGCCGATGATGAGGCGGCGATCCGTTTTATGGCGGTGCATCCCGATTTACGCGGGCGCGGTTTGGGCACGCTAGTGGCCATGGCGCTGGAGTCGGTGGCACGGCAAGAAGGCGCGCGGCGCGTGGTGTGCAGTGCACGCGAAGAGGCGGTGGCCTTTTTCACCCAACTGGGCTACCAGAATCAGGGGGAGTTGCAGACCGCCAGCAGCACGCCGGTACGCCATTTTCTGATGATCAAGCCGCTGGCCGACCTCGAGACTATCTTGCACCGTCCAGATTGGTGTTTGCAGCTGCAGCAGGCGTGGTATCAGTCGATCCCGATCAGTGAAAAGATGGGGATCAAAATCATGCAGTACACCGGCCAGCGCTTTGAAACCAGCTTGCCGCTGGCGGCTAATCAAAATCCGTATCACAGCGTGTTTGCCGGAAGCCTGTTCTCGCTGGCGACCTTAACCGGCTGGGGCTTGATTTGGTTGCTGCTGCGTGAGCGCAATCTAGGCGGTGAGATTATTCTGGCCGATGCGCATATTCGCTATCCGCATCCGGTGGGCAATCGACCACGGGCGGTGGCCGATTTGAACGATTTGGGCGGCGATTTGGATCGTTTAGGGCGCGGACGCAAGGCCCGCGTTCAGATGAAAGTGCGGTTGCTGTCGGATGACAGTCCCGGCGCGGTGTTCGTCGGGACTTATTTGGTATTACCGGCCGGTTGTGGGCCACATGCCGGTAACGGCGTGACGTCGACGCTGCTTTGAAGCGGCGGGGCTGCTACGGAATCGTCGGCGACAGCGTTCGCTGGCGTGCTGGATTGCCAGTGGCGCGTGAGGCGCTCACACAAGCCTGGATTGGAGAGCGTCAGCTGCAACTGGGTGCGCTGGACCGCATCTGGCGTGCTGACGGTGCGCGCATAGCGACCGGTGAGGCTAAAGGGAAGCTGACCGGCGGCGCTGGCTTGTTCAATGTTCACTATCCCGCCAGCGGCGCGCAGGCGCAGTTGCAGATTACGCAGCAAGGTCATTTGCCCTTCTTGCTGGCTCAGATCCAACCAGCGATGTGGGTTGTCACCGGCTTTGGCTTCGGCAAACAGTCCGGCGGCCGCCGTATTTTGCAGCATCGCTTGCTCGGCGCTGACGGTCAGTTGTCCACTGAGTGGGCGTAGCCCTTGCTCTGGAGCGCGTGCACTGCTGGCCAGTTCCAGATGGATATTACCAAAGCCACGTAACGGCAGCGCTGACCAGCCCCAGCGTTGCAGGCTATCTAAGGCCACTTGCTGGCCGGTGAGGCTTAAGGTGAACGGCCACGCTCCTTGTTGCTGCAAGCTGCCACTCCCTTCCCACAACCCTTGTCCACCAAAGGCGCTCAGCTCATGCAAGGTCAACTGACCGTCTTGTGCCTGCAGGTCTAACAGCAGGTGACGTAAGTCCACTTTGTTGACTGTGGCATCGCGAGCATTCAGACGTAGACTGCCTTGCCACAGCCCCCAGTGCTGGTCACGGATCAGTTGCAGGTTACTGCCACTGGCACCCAGCGCGGTGAACTGGAAAGGAAAACGCGGACGGATATCCACCAGTAAGTTGTTATTTACATCGAGGCGCAGCACGTTCAGCTGTTGCAGCCAGCTCGGTAGCGGTTGGGCGAGCCAGTGTAGCCAGCTATCAGGCAGGGTGTACTCGATACCGCTGATCCCCACTTCATCCAGCTGCAGGCTGTGTTGGGCGGCATTCCAACGCCCGTAGGTGCGCAGCAGTCCGTTTTCAAAGCGGGTGCTGACATCATCCAGCGTAATGCCATCGGGGGTGAAGGTCAGCTTGAGTACCGGATCGCGCAGGTGTACATCGCGGTAAACCAGATCGAGCGCATTCAGACTGAGCAAGCCATCGCGGGATTGCAGTCGGCCTTGGCCGAGTTGCAGGTCTTCGGCGCTCAAGTCTAGATCGTTAACTGACCAATCATTGCCCTCAAAGCGCGCATCCACCAGATCCAGATTGTGTAAGGTGATGGCCGGTAAACGCTGCCACAGACGACTGAGGACTTGCGGCAGACGGTTATCTTGCAAGCGCAAGCGGGTTAGACGCAGATCGCGCAGACTCCAGTGGCCGTCGCGGCTACGCTCGCCGCGGCCACTGATTTGGCCTTGCAGCATATCAGCCCCAAAATCTTGCAGCAGTAACCGGCCTTGTTGCCAGCGGCCGCGCAGCAACATCCGCTGTAATTCCAGTTCGCCATAAGTCAGGCTCTGGGCGCTGAGTTCAAAGCGTGAATCATCGCCGAGCCAGCCGCCGGGACCGGGAATAAACGGGGTGATCCCGCCACTGACGGGATGCGCCACCAGTAAACGACCATCGAGTGGCGTACTGAGCGCCATGTTTTGCAGCAGCAGTTGGCGCGCTTGCAATGGGGGTTGGGTTTGTGGCTGTAATACCGCCGGGAGGCGCAGTTCACCGTCTTGCAGGCGAATTTGTTGCCAGTGGCGCGGATGGGTCAGGGTGTACCAGCCCATGCGCAGGGTGACCGTTCCGGCATCCAGCAGCGGTTCACTGCCACGGCTGAGGCGCACTTCACGTAGGCGAATTTCGGCAGGATTAAGCGGACTGTGTTGTACGCCGGCAATGGTTATCTGGTAACCACTGCGGCGCGAGAGCAGATCACTGAGCCAGCCCGCACCGGTTGGCGTTTGCAGCAAGGCATAGGCGAGAACCAGCGCCAGAGCCAGCAAAATCAGAAGGGTGCACAGAAATTTGCTCAGTAATTTCATAGGCCATGCATCTCGTTTGGGTCCGAGCCATTACGATCGCCGCCGTCAGGATAACAGCAGATCGTTACATTTCTCCGCGTCACGGCGGGCCGCGCCGGTGGCGAGCGGAGTGGCAGTCTCGGGCAGCCAATCGATAGTCAGTCCGCCGCAACGCTGACGCAGTCGCGCCATGTGCTGTAACAGCTCGGGCACCGGTCCTAATTGCTGATGGGCGCTTTCCAGACAGCGTAAGGCCGGATGCAGCATATCTTGCTCGATAAGTAACGCGGCCAGCAATAACAGCTCTTCTGGGCGGCGTTGTTGCAGGATCTGATTGAGCAGGCGGAAATTGTCGGTCATCACTCCTCCATGAGCAGATGGCTGCCTGATATAGCAGTCTGCCTGTTTCCGAGCAGCCTTACTAGAGGGTAGCCCAATAACTTGTCAGACAGATCACGTTCATCGGATGTGACAGACACCGGCCACCGATGTGGCCGGTGAGATGGGATCAGCGTGGTTCGGCAGGCAGGATTAGATTCAGGGCAATCGCAGTCAGGCCACCGGCGGCAAGGCCAGATGACAGTACGCTTTTCAGCCACTCAGGGGCAAACTGCAGAATTTGCGGCTGCTGCGCTACACCCAGTCCCATCGCTAATGAGATAGCGATGATCAGAACGGCGCGGCGATCCAGTTGTTCACGGGCCATGATGCGCACACCGGCGGCGGCAATCGAGCCGAACATCACGATAGTGGCGCCGCCTAAGACCGGCTCCGGGATACTCAGCACCCAGGTTGCGATAACCGGAAACAGACCCAGCAGGGCCAGCATGGCGGCCACGGCATAGCCTACGTAGCGGCTGGCTACGCCGGTCATTTGGATCACGCCATTGTTCTGGCTGAAAGTGGAGTTCGGGAAGCTGTTGAACAGGCCGGCCAGCGCGGAGTTCAAGCCATCGGCCAGCACGCCGCCTTTGATGCGGCGTAGGTAGACCGGGCCACACACCGGTTGTTCGGACACTTCCGAGGTGGCAGTGATATCACCAATCGCTTCCAGCGAGGTGACCAGAAAAACCAGCACCAGCGGCAGCAGCAAACTCCAATCGACACTCAGGCCGTAGTAGAGCGGGGTCGGGATCATCAGCAGCGGCGCATCGTGGCTGGTGGTTGGCAGCATATCCAGCGCCCACGCCAGCAGGCAGCCCGCGCCCATGGCAATCACCAGTGACGCCACGCGTAGGTACGGATTACGCTGACGATTGAGCAGGACGATAATGCCCAGCACGGTACCGGCCAGCAGCAGGTTTTTCGGGTTACCGAAGCTGCCATCGCCGAGCGCACCATAGCCGCCACCGATGGAGACCAGCCCCACTTGGATCAGGGTCAGGCCAATTAAGGTGACCACAATGCCGGAGACCAGCGGGGTAATCACTTTTTGTGCCAAATGCAAAATGCGCGATAACAGCACTTCGCTAAAAGAGGCCAGAATGATGGTGCCAAACAGCGCCGCCATCATGGTCGGGACATCGGCACCGCCCTGTTTTAGCGCTAAGCCTCCGGCGATGATTGGGCCCAAAAAGTTGAAACTGGTACCTTGAATCGACAGCAGACCGGAGCCAATCGGGCCTAAAGTCCGGATGGTCAGGAAGGAGGCCAGACCGGAGACAAACAGTGACATGCTGATGATGCGTTGGGTATCGGCAGCAGGCAGGCCCAGCGCCTGACAAATCAGCAGAGGTGGGGTGATCACGGCCACGAACATCGCCAGCAAATGCTGACCGGCGGCAAACAGGGTTTGCGGCAGCGGCGGACGGTCGTCAAGGCGGTAAACCAGATCCGGATTACGGCGGGAAGTGCTGGCAGGAGTGGTATCGAGGTGTTCCGTTTCGATAGCTTGTGAGCTCATGCTGATTCCAAAATGTCAGAGTAAAAGGATTCGGTTAGCTGCTGTGACCAAGGCGATGGCTCGCCGTGCGGGTGGTCGTGCGTTCGGTATCGGTGCGGCGTCTGCGCCTTCATATCGTGTCGGGGGGGCAAGACGGCAGGTCATGCGTCTTTTCCTCTTATCCGGCGATAAGTTATTCCAGTAATAGCGGAAGCAACCGTAAGTTCAGTACTGGCTGGCGTGCACGTTAAGCAGATAATGGCGCGCATTTTAGCCAGCTTTCGCCAAAAAGCAAACGTTTGCTTGTGATGGCGGTAACTTTTTTTGCCGTGACATGCGTGTGGCTGCATAGCGGTGGATATATCAGAGAATATCTCGGGAAATACAGTGCAAGAACGCAGAGGACTATCAGGCGAGTCAGTTGGCGCGCATGCGGGAGTACACCGCAGTGCGAAACGAGTTAAGCCTGAGAGTAATCGGTTCGCCGTGGCAGCCAGCGCTCGATTAAGGCGGCGGCGTGCTCGGGATAGCGCTCGTGCAGGTGACGGGCCAGTTTTTGCACCTCAGGGATCAGCGCTTGATCGCGCAGCAAGTCGGCAATTTTAAACTCAGCCAAACCGGTTTGCCGAGTCCCCAATAGCTCACCGGGGCCACGGATTTCCAGATCGCGCTGGGCAATCACGAAGCCATCGTTACTGTCGCGTAGCACGCTCAAGCGCTTTTGCGCGGTGGCGGTGAGTGGGGTCTTGTACAGCAGTACGCAGTGCGAGGCGACCGCGCCACGGCCAACCCGGCCACGTAACTGGTGCAACTGCGCCAAGCCCAGTCGCTCAGGGTTTTCGATGATCATCAAACTGGCATTCGGGACATCTACCCCCACTTCAATCACCGTGGTGGCGACCAGTAAGTCTAACGCGCCGGCTTTGAACTCGGCCATGACCGCCTGTTTTTCGGCGGCTTTCATGCGGCCATGCACCAAACCGATGCGCAGTGCCGGCAACTGCAGGCGCAGATCGGCGGCGGTGTCTTCGGCGGCTTGCGCTTCGAGCTGCTCGGATTCTTCAATCAGGGTGCAGACCCAATAGGCCTGACGTCGCTCTTGCTGGCAGGCATCGCTGACGCGGCGGATGATATCGGCGCGTCGGGTATCGGGGATGGCAACTGTGGTGACCGGCGTGCGTCCGGGTGGGAGTTCATCGATTACCGAGGTGTCGAGATCGGCATAGGCGGTCATCGCCAGAGTGCGCGGGATAGGGGTGGCGGTCATGATTAGCTGATGCGGATACAGGCCGTTAGTGGCCCCTTTTTCGCGCAGCGTCAGACGCTGATGCACCCCGAAGCGGTGCTGCTCATCGATGATGATGAGGCCCAAGCGAGCAAAGTGAATTTCTTGCTGGAACAGCGCGTGGGTGCCGACCACCATCATGGCCTCGCCGTCAGCGATCGCTTGTTGCTCCGCGATTCGCGCTTTGCCTTTTTGCTTGCCGGCTAGCCAGCCGACCCGAATGCCTAGCGGCTCAAACCAGCTGCGAAAGGTGGTGGCGTGCTGCTCGGCTAACAGCTCGGTTGGCGCCATCAAGGCCACTTGCTGACCGGCGCAGATGGCTTGCAGCGCCGCCAGAGCGGCCACCAAGGTTTTACCGGAGCCCACATCCCCTTGCACCAAACGCATCATCGGCTGCGCTTTGGCCAAATCGGTGGCGATTTCGCGCACAACCCGCTGTTGGGCACCGGTAGGCGAAAACGGTAAGGCGGCTAAAAACTGTTGATACAACGCGGCCTGCTGACACGGCGGTAAGCTCGGCGCTTGATGCGCTTGGGTACCGGCGCGGACTTGCAGCATGCTCAGGTGATGGGCTAACAGCTCTTCGAGGATCAAGCGCTGCTGCGCCGGATGGCGGCCATGCTCCAGTGCCTCGGCGCTGATATCGGGCGTAGGCCGATGCAGCAGGTGTAACGCCTGCACAATGCTCATCTGACGGTGATTGAGGCTGTTGGGCAGTAACTCGGGGATGGCGATGCTATCGAGCATCGCTAATGCTTGATCGGTGAGTTTGCGTAAGCTGGCTTGCTTGAGCCCTTCGGTCGCCGGATAAACCGGGGTGAGCGTCTCTTCGACACTGCTATCGGCCTGTTCGCCCAACAGGCGATATTCGGGATGCATCATCTCGGGGCCAATTTGCCCGCGTTTAACTTCACCAAAGACGCTGATGCGACGCCCCACCGCCAGCGAGTTTTTCATCGCCGCGGTGAAGTGGAAAAAGCGCAGACTGAGGATGCCAGAGCCATCACTAATCCGGCACAGCAGCATGCGCCGCCGACCACCGGTTAACTCACAGCTTTGGATGGTACCTTCGACTTTGGCATGCACCAGCGGGAGCAAGCCGGCAATTGGCGTGATGCGGGTACGGTCTTCATAGCGCAGCGGCAGGTGCAGCAGCAAATCCTGCACCGAGTGCAGGCCAAGCTTATCCAGCTTACCGGCCATGCTGCTGCCCACCCCAGACAGGGCGGTCAGCGGCAGTGCATCGAGCAGACGCCCGCGCATCACTTAGTTATCCGCCGCCTGGATCGCCGCCCACCACTCGGGCGGCGCCACGATTTCGCCGTGTTGGTCAATCTGCGGCATTGGCAGCCCTTTGCGGCGCGCCACTTTGGCAATCACCGGATAGCCGCCTTCATACAGCAGACGTTGCTGCTCTTCTTCGCTCAGGCGACTGGCGGCGCTGCTGTCATACATGCCCGCTAGCTGACGCTGACGTTGGGCTTCGTACAAAATCAGAGCCGAGGCCACCGACACATTCAACGACTGCACCATACCAACCATCGGGATGATGATCTGGTGATCGGCTAACGCCAGTGCTTCTTCGCTGATGCCGGTTTTTTCCTGACCAAGCAAAATGCAGGTTGGGCGGGTGTAATCGATGCTGCGAAAATCCACCGCTTTATCGGACAGGTGGGTGGCCAGCACTTGCATGCCTTGCGCTTTGAGATGGCCGACTGCCGCACCAATGGTGCGGTGAGTGCGGATCTCCACCCAGTTGTTGCTACCGGCGGCGGTAGACACCAACGAGCGCATCCGATCGCCTGGCCATACCGCATGCACTTCGTGTACGCCGACCGCATCGGCGGTACGGATCACCGCCGACACATTATGTGGCTTGTGCACTTGTTCCATGCAGACAGTCAGATCAGGCTGGCGCAAGGCCAGCATCTGTTGGATCCGTTGAAAACGTTCTGGAGTCATGATTAATCAGTAACGGTTACGGCTGACCTTGATGACATCCGGCATTACCCGGATTTTGCGCATGATGTTGGCCAAGTGAACCCGGTCGTGTGCGCTTAACCGGATGAAAATGTTGTACACGCGGCCATCGCGCTCTTCGGTGGTCAGGTTGTAAATATTGGACTCAGTGGTGGCAATCACCGCGGTCAGATCAGCGAGCGCGCCGTGATGGTTCACCATCTCGACTTTGATCTCGGTAATAAACTCTTGGCTAGCGGCGGATTTATCCCACTCGACGGCCATGAATTTTTCCGGCTCTTTCTGATAGCCACGAATGTTGCGGCAAGACTCATGGTGGATCACCAAGCCTTTACCTGGGCTGACGTGGGCAATGATCGGATCGCCCGGAATCGGTCGGCAGCACTTAGCAAAGGTCAGCAAAATACCATCGGCACCGCGGATCGGCAGCTTTTTGTGCGGTAAGGCTTTTCCGCTTGGCTCCGGTTGCGGCTCACTGACTTCCTGTTGCAAACGGCGAGCAATCACCACGCTCATGGCATTACCGAGGCCAATTTCGGCCAGCAGGTCATCTTGCGTGTGCAGTTTCAGGTCATCCAGCACGCGTTTGACTTTCTCTGGCGCGATATCTTGCAGCTTCACGCTGCCTAAGGCGTGATTGAGCAGACGGCGGCCAAGGCTGACCGAGTCATCGCGTTTGAGGTTTTTCAGCATCTGGCGGATTTTGGCCCGCGCTTTGGAGCTGACCACAAAGTTGAGCCACGCGGCGTTTGGTCGGGTGCCTGGTGCGGTGATAATTTCCACCGTTTGCCCCGAGCTTAAGGCTTGCGACAGCGGGAATGGCAGGCGATCAACCCGCGCGCCAACACACGTGTGGCCGATATCGGTATGCACCGCGTAGGCAAAGTCCACCGGGGTGGAGCCTGCCGGCAACTCGACAATGCGGCCTTCCGGCGTGAACACGTAAATCTCATCGGGGAACAGATCGGATTTTACGCTCTCGATAAACTCAAACGAGTTACCGGCACTTTGCTGCAGCTCCAGCAAGCTTTGCATCCAGCGCTGGGCGCGGATTTGCGCGGTCGAGACCGACTCGCCTTGCTGTTTGTAGGCCCAATGGGCCGCCACCCCCATCTCTGCCATCTGATCCATATAATCGGTACGGATCTGCACCTCAACCGGTACGCCGTGCGGGCCGATCATCGAGGTGTGCAGGGATTGGTAGCCGTTGGCTTTGGGAATGGCAATGTAATCTTTGACGCGACCAGGGCGCGGTTTGTACAGGCTGTGCATTTGACCGAGCACGCGGTAACAGCTGTCGACATCTTTGACGATCACCCGAAAGGCATAGATATCCATGATCGAGTGAAAACGCTGCTCTTTGAGCCGCATTTTGTTGTAGATGGAGTACAGGTGTTTTTCTCGTCCGCTGACTTTGGCGCTGATCCCCACTTCACGTAGGCGACCGTCAATTTCGGATAAGATCTTTTGGATCATCTCCTTACGGTTGCCACGCGCCGCTTTCACCACCTCTTTGAGGACGCGAAAACGATTCGGGTACAGGGCTTCAAAACCCAGCTCTTCCAGCTCGGTCTTCAGGTGATGAATACCCAGACGGTGGGCCAGCGGGCTATAGATTTCGAGCGTTTCGCGCGCAATACGCCGACGTTTATCAGGGCGCAGTGAGCCCAAGGTGCGCATGTTGTGCGTACGGTCGGCCAGCTTGATCAAAATGACGCGGATGTCTTGCACCATCGCCATGATCATTTTGCGAAAGTTTTCGGCTTGGGCTTCTTTCTTATCGCGGAATTTGAGCTTATCGAGTTTGGACACGCCCTCGACCAGCTCGGCCACGCTTTTGCCAAACCGCTCTTGCAGATCCTGATGGGTAATATCGGTGTCTTCAATCACGTCATGCAGCAGGGCTGCCATCAAGGTTTCGTGATCGAGGTGCATTTCGCCCAGAATACAGGCCACCGCCACCGGATGGGTGATGTAAGGCTCCCCGCTGGAGCGGGTTTGTCCTTCGTGTGCATCACGCGCAACAATAAATGCCTGCCTGAGGCGATCTATCTGATCCTCAGGCAGGTAGCGCTGTGCAACTTGGTACAGGCTCTCAAATAAATACAAGGCTTAAGGCGCACTCTGTAACAGAATTAACGACGGCCTTCAGCGATGGCTGCAACAGCTTGCAGTTCAGCCGCTTCTTGCTCCTGCTGTTCTTGACGCTCACGGGCATCCAGAATGTCAGCGTTGATCAGACCATCTTCGATCTCGCGCAGGGCGATCACGGTGTACTTGTCGTTCTCTTCCGGGACAAGCGGATCTTTACCCTGGGTTTGCATCTGACGCGCACGACGTGCAGCGACCAGTACCAGGTCAAAACGGTTACCAACTTTCTCAACGGCGTCTTGTACGGTTACGCGGGCCATGAACGACTCCAATGGATCCAATAGGGAAAAGACAAATGACTAGAAATGATACTCAATCCGAGCTTACTCTGCCAACAATTTGCTGATCATCGCACCGTGGCGCAGCCCCTGACGCTCTCGTTTGAGGCGCTCGGCGCGGATAATGTTCTTCAGATCAACCAGCGCTTGATCGAAATCGTCGTTCACGATCAGATAGTCATACTCATCGTAATGCGACATCTCGCTGACCGCTTTGGCCATACGCTTGGCGATCACGTCATCGCTGTCCTGACCGCGGCCACGCAGGCGGCGCTCCAGCTCTTCCCGTGACGGTGGCAGGATGAAAATGCTGCGTGCCTGTGGCATTTGCTCACGCACCTGACGCGCACCTTGCCAGTCGATATCCAAGAAGACATCGATGCCCTGATCCAACACTTTTTCGATGGTCGGGCGGGAAGTACCGTAATAGTTACCAAATACTTCCGCGTATTCTAAAAACGCTTGCTGCTCAATCAGCGCTTTGAATTCATCCACGCTGATAAAGTGGTAATGCTCACCATTATTCTCGCCCGGACGTGGTTCACGGGTGGTGTGCGACACCGAAACCTGCATGTCGTAGGTTGGGTGAGTTTTCAGCAATGCATTGATAAGGCTGGATTTACCAGCACCGCTCGGAGCGGAAACAATATACAGAGTACCTTTGGGCATAATGTCACTATACAGTTGCAGGTATACGGTTACAGGCATCCAGTTACAGGTACCCCGGTACGGGTGCCGAGCAGTGAAGTCGGTGACCGCCGCTATACGGGCAAAGGCCGGGGATTACGGGACGACAGGCTGTCAGTGTGCGGCGGAGCCTTTACGGCTAACCGAGCGGCAACTGACGGCGGGTAAACGATCATTTTAGCCCAAATTGCTTAGGCTGTCGTCAGGATTGTCAGGATCTGCGTTAGCCTCATGAGTGAGGCGTTGCGTGAATAGAGAGCGGTGCCCAGTGAACCCGTATTGTCTGAAGAGGTTATCTGAAACTGTTATCGGAAAGGGATACAGGGAAGGCGGTACATCTAGGCATGCAAATACAGCCACCTAAGACGCGTTGCTTAGGTGGCTGAACAAAATTATTTCACTAACGAGATGGATTTCACATCCACTTTGTTTTTATCCATGCCCCATTCGCGATCGTATTCACCGGTAATTTTTACGGTGTCGTTCGGGCCGGCATTCACGCCATTCCACACTTTCTGATCGATCTCGACTTGGATTTCGCCGCTGCCGTCAGAGAACAGGTATTTGTCATGGCTAACTTGAGAAACCAGTTTGCCTTGCAGGGTTACCCACGCATCATTTTTCTGGTTAGCCAGATCTTTTACGCTGACTTGAGCTGCGGCTGGAGTACCGGTATAGGCTGCCATGGCCGGGGCCGCAGACAGAGCAGAAAACAGCGCCAGTGGTAATACGAATTTCAGCATTTTGTTCATAACGACCTCGGTAGATGGTTAAGCCAATTAAGTTAAGCTAACAACTCAGTGAGCGGGATACGCGGTATCCGTCATAACGATAGGTGTTGCTTAACGATGGAATGAATCATAACGCCAATTTTCTGAATGCGGGATGAATGAAAAAGTCAGTTTCTGTTTTTATTGGTTTGGCGTAGTTAGATACCATTGGTTACAGGTGCGCTAACAAAAACAAGGCCATTTATCACACCAATAATTATTTAACTCATTAATTATTCGGCACTATTTTATTAAATTCTTGGCGGTAAATTTATTTTTTGTCTGCGTGGTTTGGTCGGTGGGTTATTAAAAGTAGGCCAACCCTAAAAATAGGGGGGAGGTTATTTTTGGATGTGTTATATCGGATATGTTCTGTAGCGATAAGAATGAAGTTGAATATCAAAGCGGCATTTGAGTTCTGCCAAAAGAAAATAAATCAGGGCGACACCGGTCGCCCTGATTTATGCCGCTAATAGAGCCAAGTTCTGGCGATAAAAGCAGTGATAACAACAGTTATAAAATAACCGCTATAAAATGACCGTTATAAAATAAAGGTCGATACTTGCTGGCTCAGATTGCTGGCGCGACCTTTCAGGGCTTGCGCCTGATCCAGATCGCGCATGGCCGCAGCGGTGATCTCGTCGGTCACATCTTTGATCGCGGTGGTGTTCTGGGTGATTTCCCCCGTCACTTGGGTTTGCTCCTCGGCGGCGGTGGCAATCTGACTGGCCATATCGGAAATCAGCGCTACCGCATGAGTGATCTCTTCCAACGCTCGCGCCGCGGCATCGGCATCTTCCACACTGTTACCGGCCAGTGCCTGACTGGTTTGCATCAGACTCACTGCGCGGGCGGTGGTTTGCTGCAGGGTATCGATGGTGGAGTGGATCTCCTGCGTGGAGTCTTGGGTTCGGCGTGACAACACCCGCACTTCGTCAGCTACCACCGCAAAGCCGCGCCCTTGCTCTCCGGCGCGCGCTGCTTCAATCGCCGCGTTCAGTGCCAGCAGATTGGTTTGCTCGGCAATGCCTTGAATGGTCGACAAAATACCGGAAATCGCCTGCGCATGCTGGCTCAGCGCGCCGATCACTTCGGTGGCTTCGCTGACTTCATCGGCCAGATTATTGATGGACTGACGGGTCTTATTCACCAGCACCTTGCCTTGCTCACTGCTGGCGGTGGATTGCTGAGCGGCGGTAGCCGTTTGCTCGGCGCTGTTGGCAATCTCTTGGGTGGCGCTGGCCATTTCGGTCACGGCGGTGGCGACCATGGTGACGTCTTGCTGCTGGCGCTGTAATTCGCTGACCGCTTCTTGGTTGATGACCAAGCTACGCTCGGCATCGGCGTTCAATTCGGTGGCCAGGGCGCGGATGTGGGTGATCAGTTGATGTTGGCTGCCGACAAAGCGGTTGAAGCTGTCCGCCAGTTGGCCGACTTCATCTTGGGTGTTAACCACAATGCGTTGGGTCAGGTCGCCGTTACCGTCGGCAATGCGTGCCAGCGCACGCGCCACGTTACCCAGTGGGCCGAGCAGCACGCCAATCAGGTACGAGATAGCCCCGATGCTGCCGACCAACACCAGCAGTGCCAGTCCCAGTTGGGTCAACAGCAGGTTTTGCAGCGGCGCTTCCAGCGTGTCTTTATCCAGCACCAACACCAGCTCCCAATCGGTATCGGGAATGTTGGTAGCCCACACCAGCTTATCGCGCTGCTCTTGCTCGAAATACAGTGGCGTCAGGGTATGGCCGTTTTTGCTCTGTTCGATGGTTTGGTTATTCAGATCGTTATCGATTTCCGCCGCCGAGCGCATCGCCTTGGCCGCATCTTTATATGCGATCACCGTGCCGTCTTTGTGCATCAAAATGGCAAAACCGTCGGCCGGCAGCACCATCTTGCTGATATCTTCCACGATTGCGTTGATCGCCAGATCGCCGCCCACGACCCCACTGACAAGGCCAGTGTTAACCGGCTGGGCAATGGTCAAGATAGTGCCTTCTGCCGCTACGCCCAGATAGGGTTTGGTGGTGATCATCTTGCCCTGTTGGCTAGCTTCTTGATACCACGGACGCGAGCGCGGATCGTACTGACTGCGATCGATTGTTGGGTCGGCATCGTGCATCACGCCATCGGCTTGACCGAAGTAAGTGAGCTGGAAGCGACCGGAGTTTTGCGCTTGTTGCAGTACCGTCAGGGGTTGGGCGGAGATTTTACCGGCCATGGCCTGAATTACATCACGTCGTGCTGACAGCCAATCGCGAATGCGCTCAGCTTGCTGAATGCCTAGACGCTCGGTTTGCTCTTGCGCATCTTACAACAAAATGGCTTTTTGCGCCGAGTAGCTGCGCCAAGATAACAAGGCGATCACCAGCGTCAGTGCCAGAGTGACCGAAAGGAGAATTTTGTGTTTGAGTGATAGCGTCTTCATAGGCGTGCTTCCTGATTGCTCCTGCATACGGCGCGGACGGATTACTGATCATCTTGGCTAGCGGCGTCACGGGCGAAATCTGAAAGCGCAATGTTCTATTTTGTGACCGAGTCGTGCTTATCATAGCCAGAATGTAAATTCTGTGAAATTAAGCGACATTTCGTGCGGTTAATCGGGCGCGTCGAGTGCAAGCTGCGGGATACATCACACTGGCTTGGGTACGCGCCACGTTGAGGGGGAGATGGGTTAGCGGATCTCACTGAACTCGGCCACCGTGCGGCAAAATTCTTGCAGCAGTGGCGTGGTCGGCGCAGCTGGGCAGACGAGTCCGATTGTCCAGCACGCCGCAGGCTCGGTCAGGGGCAATACCCGCACCGCCGGATGATCGACCAAGGTGGACGAGGGCAAAATAGTCCATGCAATCCCGGCGGCGGCGGTGGCAATTCCGGCTGCAAAATCATTCAAATAATGCAGGCGCTGAAAACGCAGCCCGCTTTGCGCCAAATAGTGCATCAAGTTGTCGTAAAAAGAAGGCGCGCGATCGCGGCGTAACATCGCCAGCGGGTAGGCGGCCAGCTCATCTAAGGCGTGGACGGGCGGGTAGTCAGCCGGCAGCACGGCCACAAAGTGGGCTTGCACCACCGGCATGGCATACCACCCGCGCGGGGCGGGTAGACGACAAAACCCCAGATCGAGACGATTTTCGCTTAAGGCTAAGATCTGGTGATGGGTGGACAGATCGTGCAGTTCAATATTAACCAGTGGCCGCTCACGGCGAAAGCGCGCCACCGCCGCTGGTACCAGACGATTGGTCGCTACACCAAAGCCGACTCGCAGCAGGCCACGGTTGCCGGCCAGCACATCTTGGGCGGTCAGCGGTAATTGCTCACTGCGGCGCACGATGTCGCGCGCTTCATCCAGCAATGCCCGTCCGAGCGGGGTAAGCGTGGTAGCGCCGGCACTGCGCGCCAGTAATGCGCCGCCGAGCGCTTGCTCCAGCCGTTTAATCTGCTTGCTGAGCGCCGATTGGGTAATGTGCAGCCGTTCGGCAGCCTGACTAAAATGCAGGACATCGCTTAAGGTGACAAAGGCTCGCAGATCGCGCAGTTCCATAGCTTCCCCCATCATTCCTCTGTGGAATGAAAAAGCAGATTAAATGTCATTGGACGGAATTGTAGGTCTGGGCGATGCTTATTGCCAAGCACGATCCGTACTGTGACCGCACTGTGACAAGGAGCTTTTGAATGCATCACTCTCACCTGCAGCCGTTTGCCACCGATTTTCTGTGGGGCGCCGCCTCCGCCGCCTATCAAGTGGAAGGGGCGTGGAATGAAGATGGCAAAGGGCCATCGGTCTGGGATCTGTTCACCAAAATTCCTGGTACCACGTTTCAAGGCAGTAATGGCGATGTGGCGGTCGATCACTATCATCGCATGGAAGAAGATGTGGCGCTGATGGCCGAAATGGGCCTGAAAGCCTACCGTTTCTCGGTCAGCTGGCCACGCATTTTCCCGACCGGGCGCGGTGCGGTGAATGAAGCCGGTTTGGCGTTTTATGAGCGCCTGATTGATGCGTTGCTGGCGCACGGCATTGAGCCGGTACTGACCTTATATCACTGGGATCTGCCACAGGCGCTGCAAGATGAATACGGTGGCTGGGAAGATCGGCGCATCATCGCCGATTTTGAGCACTATTGCGTAACGCTGTACCGCCGCTTTGCCAACAAAGTGAAATATTGGGTATCGCTCAATGAGCAGAATTTCAATCTGACCAATGCCTACTTGCTGGGAACCCATCCGCCAGCGGTGCAAGATAGGAAGCGCTTCTTTGCCGCCAACCATATTGCGTTTTTAGCCAATGCCACCGTGATCAAAGCGTTTCGCCAGTATGTGCCGAACGGTTTGATTGGCCCTAGCTTTGCCTATTCGCCGGCCTATCCGGCCTCGGCGGCGCCAGCAGATATTCTGGCTTATGAAAACGCTGAAGAGATGACTAACTACTGGTGGCTGGATGCATATTGCTATGGCCGTTATCCACAGGCTTCGCTGGCGTGGCTGCGTGAGCGCGGTGAAGCGCCGCAGATTTTACCGGGTGATTTAGAGCTATTGGCTGAAGGTAAGCCGGATTATATTGGGGTCAATTACTACTATACCCTGACCTATACCGATAACCCGCTCGATGGGCAGACGCTGCAGCGCATCAATAACACCGGGCGCAAAGGCACCACGCCATCCAGCGGTGTGCCGGGGCTGTACCGCACCACGCCGAACCCACATCTGGAGACCAGTAACTGGGACTGGGCCATCGATCCGACCGGTCTGCGTATCGCGCTGCGCCGTTTGGCCTCGCGTTATCACTTGCCGATGATGATCACCGAAAATGGTCTGGGTGAGTTCGATAAGCTGGAAGCGGATGACAAGATCCACGATGACTACCGCATCGATTACTTGCGCAGTCACCTGCTGGCTTGTCAGCAAGCGATGCAAGATGGTGTGCAGCTACTTGGCTACTGCGCTTGGTCATTTACCGATATTTTGAGTTGGCTCAATGGCTATCAAAAACGCTACGGCTTCGTGTATGTGGATCGAGATGAGCAGTCGCCACGTACCTTGCGCCGGATCCGTAAAGACAGCTTCTTCTGGTATCAGAAGGTGATCCAATCGGCGGGCGCAGCATTACATGATTGTGTTGAGTGACCCCTATTCACGCAGCGCAGTCGCCCATGAGCATGATCTCTACCAATGAGTATGTGGCCTGATTCAACAGGCTATTTTTCCCCGCCACCCGGCGGGGCTTTTTTTCTATTTTTTTATTATAGGGACGGTGTGACAGGCAAAAAAAAGGCCACATCGAGTCTCATCTTGCGTGATTGCGCCGATGAGCCGAGTCGCCTTATCGTTTTTTCGCGAGTGTGTAGTTTAAGTGTGTGCCATCAACAAGAAGTCAGGGCGTCAAATTATCCCGTGAGCCACGAGGCTTATTTTTTGGCCGCGACGGTATTCAGTTTGGCTTGATGCACTTTTTTATGCGTGGCGGTTTTGTGGTGTTTTACCACCGCGCTGTGATGCGTCGTATGAGCTGGCGCTTTTTCTGGCATTTTCTCTGAGCCAGTGGCGGCAAAGCTCATGGCGGAAGACAGACTAAATACGGCGGCAACGGCGGTTAAGTAAATCTTTTTCATCTTTGAAGCCTTATGCGAAATATTATTGTTAAATAAAACTGCTCTTCTTACGTCTTCTTACTTTTACGTCTTCTTGCGAGGTTGCGAACACGGCGATCGCTCGGTGTTGGCAACGGCGAGAATGTATGCGCTCGGTTGCTTAGCTGCACGCGAATATTGATGTCGGACTGTAACCCTGCATGTCGATATTTGACTGATAATGGCTCGCATTTTCGGATTTATGCAGGATGAATAGCCTAATTAGCTCACGCTGTTTACCAAGTGCTTTATTTATCAAGCTGGGGCTATGCAGTGCTGCTGCATTAAAGGTGTTTCCGGCGTAGCGGCAAAATTTACAACTCAATAGCCGGCAGAATGAGGCCAGAAAAATTAATGTTCTCGGGTGGGAATGTTTTAAAAAACGGGCGGTCAAAATGCGGTTTTGGCTTAGATTTTAGTGTTGATGTTGGTTCACGTTTATACCCTTCCTACTTGAAGCAGCAGCGGTGTTGGCTAGGTTCGTTCACCCCAAGTACATCGTTTGCCTATGCTCATGAGGATTCACTCACTGGCCGCCTATCTGCAACTTCACGTTGTTTGGGTATATTGTGTTTTCTCGGCACGCTATTTGGGGTGGTGATGAATCGGTTGTCTTACGGGAAATAAAAAAGCGCCCTTACTGGCGCTTTTTTTGGGTATATGAAAACAGCTTGGCTTATTCGATATTCTGAATTTGTATGCCAACTGTGTGGCTGGATTCCTTTGCCTGCAATGGTTTCAGCTTTGCGCGCCATTCGTTGTGTACACGCTTGTCTACATGAAAAAAGCAGGTGCACGGCCTTAGTATGAAAAAACCCGCCGAAGCGGGTCTCATTGGATCTGCGGCTAATCCTCGCGCAGCAGGCTTGCCATGCGTCGAAGCAACTCTCGAAGCTCGGCTCGCTCGCCCTTGGCGGCCTGGGTGTACTGGCCGTGCTTGGTCGCGTCCACGGTTGCCATTGACGGATCATCTCGGCCTGTTTTGCCCTGCGTGCTGGTGTCCAGCCATTGCTCATTGATACTGCCCTCCATTAGTTCGATTTTTCGCTTGCCGGATTTTCTCCCGCGCGCGGGCGGCGCGGCGTTGTTGACTTGCTGCATGTGCGCGACGTTCGCCTGCTTGGCGAAAATCTTGGGCTTCGGCAACTTGATCTCGGCCAGCGCCTCCGCCGTCGCACGGCATTGCGCCTGCGCCTTCAGCGCCAGCTTCAGATCCACCTCGCGCCCCCTCTGGTGCGGCGCCCCCAGCGCTCGGCGGGTCAGGTCTCCGAACAGTTGATCCAACACCAGCGCTTGCGATGTCAGCATCTTTTCCAGCGGCGTCAGGTTGCCGGCAGCCACTTGGTTGCACAGCGCCTCGATGGCACGCACGCTGGCCGGCAAGTCAACCATCCCTTCGCCAAATAGACGGCCTGCCAGGATGTTGGCACTCGCAGCCGCGTTGACTTGCCCTGCTGCGGATCTGGCGACTGCATCCTGCTCGCGTTCGCCATCCCTCTTGCTCAGCACGAGCGGCGACTTTTTGTTCAAGGCCATAGGGTGCAGCCCTCCAATTGAATCGCCTGCCGTTCCGCCCAGGCTTCGCCGTGATTGGTTTCAAGGTGCCAGCGCATTTCACCGACCAGCTCGGCCACCGGCACGCCGTCGACCAGCACCTGCCGGCGCATGATGGCGAGCGTATCGGGTACGTCCCAGCCCCAGCCCTCAAGCGCGGCCACCAGCCCGACCAGCTCGCGCAATTCATCGGGTAGCGGGTCTGGCGGCACTGGATCGTTGGCAGCGGTCAGCTCGCGCAGCAGCTCGGCCTTGTGCTCGCGGATGAACTGGCGGGCGTCATCGGTCAAGCGACCAGATGCGGCCAGCCGGTCA
>NZ_JRKB01000037.1:0-72231 GCF_000800945.1 Plesiomonas sp. ZOR0011 | reverse complement strand
CTCGATACGTTGCCGTATACACACTTTCCAGGCGTGCTCCTTCAGCCTCTCGGACACCTCACCAAATTTTGTGCCGCTGTGATTGCGCTTCGCTATCAGCACCGGACGGGGCGAGAATATAGAGGTTTCAGGTAAAACGGTCAAGCTAATTCCTTCAAAAACGTTTCTTTTGGTTGTTTTATCCACAAAAAACGCCATCATCTACGTTTATCATCCAATTTAAAAACAATGGCTTAATAAACAAATTATTATACGCAACATTCATAAATTTGATTTACATCTACCCTAGGGGCAGATCGGCGGAGTATGGTTACTGCTAGGAGCAGTGGTTGAAAGACTATCCGGACCACTAATTGTTGTCATCACAAATGGATGGTACTTAATTTCATGCCTAATCAGATAAAAAGCCCTAATGGGTCACGACTACGTCCGTTTAGTGCCATGGCCGAAGCCTGCATTAAACTTCCTTATACTAAAGCCCGTTTCTCACGGGATCTTATCGCTGGGATCACGGTGGGCATTATTGCCATTCCACTGTCAATGGCGCTGGCCATTGCCAGTGGTGTTCCCCCGCAGCAAGGTTTGTACACCGCTATTATTGCGGGTTTGGTGATCTCGTTAACGGGCGGCTCACGCTACAGCATTTCCGGCCCCACCGCCGCATTTGTGGTGATTTTGTTCCCAGTCGCGCAAAAGTTTGGCTTGGGTGGCCTATTGATGGCCACGCTAATTTCGGGGATTTTCCTTTTATTAATGGGACTTGGGCGTTTGGGGCGCTTGATTGAATACATCCCACTGCCCGTTACCTTAGGATTTACCTCCGGTATTGCGATTTCCATTGCGACACTGCAAATTCGCGACTTTTTCGGCCTCAGCATCACGCATTTGCCAGAAAGCTATCTGGCAAAAATTCAGGTGTTGGCACACGCTATGCCGACACTCAATCCGGGCGATACACTGGTTGGAGTCGCGACGCTCGCCACGTTGTTACTGTGGCCGCGTTTACGCCTGCCTATCCCAGGTCACCTACCCGCCGTGCTGGTTGGGGTGGCCGCCTCATTTTTGATGATCCACCTCGGTTACCCAATTGCGACTATCGGCAGCAGCTTTAGCTATCATTTAGCTGACGGCACCGTCGGCCAAGGCATTCCGCAAATCCTGCCGCAGTTTATGTTGCCGTGGCAGTTACCGGGGCCAGATGGTAATCCGGTGCACTGGAACTGGCACACCTTGAGCGCGATTGTGCCGGTGGCATTTTCTATGGCGATGCTGGGAGCGATTGAGTCACTGCTGTGCGCCGTCGTGCTCGATGGCATGACCGGTACCAAACACCACTCAAACAATGAGCTGATCGGCCAAGGCATTGGTAACCTGCTCGCGCCGTTCTTCGGTGGGATCACCGCTACCGCCGCGATTGCCCGTTCTGCCGCCAACGTGCGCGCGGGTGCCACTTCACCGGTGTCAGGGATCGTGCATGCGTTAGTCGTGCTGCTGGCTTTGCTAGTACTAGCACCATGGCTCTCTTACCTGCCATTGGCTGCCATGGCCGCATTGTTGCTGATGGTGGCGTGGAACATGAGTGAGATCCACAAGGTGATTCACCTGATTCGGCGTGCTCCGCGCGGTGATATTACCGTGATGCTGGTCTGTACCAGCTTAACGGTGCTGTTTGACATGGTGATCGCGATTACTGTCGGGATCGTGCTGGCGTCACTGCTATTTATGCGTAATATCGCCAAGATGACACGGGTATCGCCGGTTGTCGTAGCCGAACCGTTGCAAGACAGCACCGCGGTGTTTCGGATCAACGGTCCTCTGTTTTTTGCTGCGGCAGAGCGCGTATTTAGCGAACTGACCGAACAAGCTGAGGGAAAACAAACCCTGATCCTGCAGTGGGACGCCGTCTCGGTACTGGATGCGGGGGGCTTAAACGCACTGATGCACTTTATTGAACATATCCAGCCGGAGCAGCGCCTGATTATCACCGATGTGCCATTCCAACCGCTGAAAACGTTGGCGCGCGCACGGGTGAAACCGGAGCCTGGAAAACTGGAATTTATGCCATCGTTGGAAATTGCATTGCAAGAGCTACGCGCCGAACAAGAGTCGCACAGTCTGTAATCGCGTTCAGTACGCGCAGCTTAGCGAGTCGGTGTAAACCTCTCAGCGCCAGCAAGTTTGGCAATAAGTGAATTGGTAATAAATGAATCAGAAATCAGTGAGTCGGTAACAAATAAAACAGCCCGCAGCGAATGATCGTCTGCGGGCTGTTTTTATAGCAAGTGATCGCTTTACGGTATTCTTTCTACCGAGACTGCAACGAGGCCGCAAACTCCAGCATGCGATTGAGCGGGATCAACGCCTGACGACGCACATCTTCATCCACTTCAATCTCATGAGCCGCAGAGCCTTCAGTCAGCGCCGAATAAATCGCTTCGAGACCATTCATCGCCATCCACGGGCAATGTGCGCAGCTGCGACAAGTCGCGCCTTCACCGGCAGTTGGGGCTTCAAACATCTCTTTATCTGGGCAGGCTTGCTGCATCTTGTAGAAAATGCCGCGATCAGTCGCCACAATCAGCTTTTGCTGCGGCAATTCGCGCGCGGCTTTGATCAGCTGGCTAGTGGATCCGACAGCGTCCGCCAACGCCACCACCGACTCCGGCGATTCTGGATGCACCAAAATAGCAGCATCAGGGTGCAACGCTTTCATCTGCTGCAGGGCTTGCGCCTTGAACTCATCATGCACAATGCACTCACCTTGCCAGCAGAGTACGTCCGCGCCAGTTTTTTGCTGCACATACCGCCCCAGATGGCGATCTGGTGCCCAGATAATTTTCTCGCCCTGCGCATCCAAATGGTCGATCAGTTCTACCGCAATACTGGATGTCACTACCCAATCCGCGCGCGCTTTTACCGCCGCCGAGGTATTGGCGTACACCACCACGGTGCGATCCGGATGAGCATCGCAAAATGCCGAGAACTCGGCTTCCGGACAACCCAGATCCAGCGAACATTCCGCGTCCAGCGTCGGCATCAACACGCGCTTTTCTGGATTAAGGATCTTGGCGGTTTCCCCCATGAAACGCACCCCCGCCACCAGCAAGGTTGAAGCCGGATGATTATTGCCAAAACGCGCCATTTCCAGCGAATCAGCAATACAGCCACCGGTTTCTTCAGCCAGTGCCTGAATTTCAGGGTCGGTATAGTAGTGAGCCACCAGCACCGCATCTTTTTCCGCCAGCAGGCGAATAATTTCTCGGCGATAGAAGGCTTTTTGGTCATCCGTCAGAACCCGAGGTTTGGGCGGAAACGGATACACGGACAAACTCGGATCAAAAATCTGGCTCATGGCTTCCCTACTCTGCGTAAACGTTAGCGGGCGGAGTATAGCGCGAATGTATGCACTATGTCCGCCCGCAATAACATCACGATAACCGACTTTTATGGGTCGGTTATATCAATCTGCTGACTACATCCCAGCCCAGAGTAAAATGGCCAATAGCTGCGGTGAAATAATCCGCATAAACATCACCAGTGGATACACCGTGGCGTACGACAGCGCACTCGCCCCACAAGTCGGATGCATCGCATTAGCAAACGCCAACGCTGGTGGATCAGTCATGGAGCCGGCCATCATCCCGCACAAACTCAGGTAGTTCATCTTGCCCACTTTACGGGCCAGAAAGCCGACAATCACCAACGGAATAAAGGTGATCAGCATGCCGTACAGCATCCATGAAGGGCCATCGCCGTGGATCAATGTATCGAAGAAATCCCCACCGGATTTCAGTCCTACCACCGCCAAGAACAGCACAATCCCGATCTCACGCAGCGCCAAGTTGGCACTCGGTGGCATAAACCAGTACAGCTTACCAATGCTGCCAATCCGCGCCAAAATCAGCGCCACCACCAACGGGCCGCCAGCCAGACCTAATTTCAACGCCGCAGGGAAGCCGGGGATATAAAACGGAATCGAGCCTAACAACACGCCCAACCCGACCCCGATAAACACCGGCAGCATCTGCACTTGTTGCAGCTTTTGATGCGCGTTACCGACAATACTGGTCACTGCATCGATGGCATCTGGACGCCCCACCAGATTCAGGATGTCACCAAATTGCAGCGTACTGTGTTCGGTCGGCAACAGCTCAACGCCAGCACGGTTCAGACGCGATACCACGACATCGTATTTCTCTTTCAAATCAAGATCGCGCAGCTTCTTACCCAACACAATTTCGTTGGTCACCACCACCCGCGCCACTTGCAAATCAGTACCACGAGTCGACAGCGAGGTATCCACCTCTTCGCCCACCACCAGACGCACGCTATTAAGCGCAGCCCGCTCACCTACCAAGTGCAGTAAATCGCCCATTTGCACTGCAGTGGTTGGTTTTGGTACTAAGAGTTGATCGCCACGCTTAAGGCGTGAACAAACCACGGTTTCTGAATCCAGACTCGGAATATCACGCAGCATCAGCCCATTAAGGTTGCCATTACGCACCGCCACGTTCATGGTAGACAAGCTTTCGTGCACCATGTTGGTCTGATTTTCAAAATCCTGTGCTTCTTTTTCGATATTAATGCGAAAGAAGACGCGCACCAGCCACATCGTCAGCAAAATACCGCAGATCCCGAACGGATAGGCAATCGCATAGCCCATCCCCATCATGGTTGTGACATTCGGCGCCGCGCCAAGCTCTGATAGGATTTGTTGCCCCGCACCCAAAGATGGCGTGTTAGTCACCGCACCGGAGAAAATACCCAAAATAACCGGCAGCGGGATATTGAAAATTTTGTGCAGCAACGCGGTGACCACGCACCCAAGCAGCACCAGCAGCATGGCAAATGCGTTGAGTTTTAAACCGGATGTGCGCAATGAGGAGAAAAAGCCCGGCCCCACCTGAATACCGATGGTATACACGAACAAGATCAGCCCAAACTCCTGAATAAAATGCAGAGTATGTGGATCCAGTTCAATGTTGTATAACCCGACAAAGTGGCCAACAAAAATGCCACCAAACAATACGCCGCCAATGCCTAGCCCGACACCATAAATGCGCCAGTTCCCCATCCACAGTCCGAGCACTGCAACCAGCGACAGCAGACTGGTTGTAAGTGCGATATCACTCATGGTCAATTCCTTCTGTTCATGATCACGGTTATGTTCCGATAAAACCGCACAAGCTGAAACAATTCAGCATTGGTTCTATATTGCTTCTTATTGTGTGCTGAATACAAGCGCATAGCTGTCGAACAGCGCACAATTTTGCATCAATGATTGACAGCAGAAGCCTGAACTGCAAAGAAAAATTCCACGAGGATAAAATCGTGGATTCAGCCCGAGAGGGTTAGTCCAAAATAGCCAGTGGGTAGAGCGAAAAACTAAAATCTACGCGCCAAAACCATGCTCAGTGGAGACTGACACGGGGGACTCGTGCCCGATGAATTCGTACTCGATGAAAACTAACTATATAAAGACTAACTCGATAAAAGCTAACTCGGCGAACACGAAGAAAAAGGCCGCCAATTGGCAGCCTTTTTTCACTGAGCGTCAAGTAGGAAGGATATTGTCACGCTTATTGTTTCAGCGCCGCGGCGCTATACACCGTTGGTTTACCCTGCGTCAGTGCAATTTCCACGCGCCGGTTTTCCTTACGATGCTGCTCCGTGTCATTAGGCACTAAAGGCTGGGTATCGGCCACACCTTGCACCACTATACGGTTCGGGCTCATGCCTTTTTCATCCAACATCCCTAATGCCACTGACGCTGCACGCTGGGCAGACAAATCCCAGTTGGAACGGAACAGCTCACTGGGTGGTGGCGTGCTGTCAGTATGACCGGTGACTTTGATCTGACCCGGTACATCTTTAAGTATTGAGGCGATTTTCAGCACCAACGGTTCAAACTTAGGCTGTAAATAGGCCGACTCAGCTGCGAACGATGCACTTTCATTCAGCCGAATGATCACCTGCTGACCGAGGGACTCAATCTGCATCGAGCCATCTTTAATCTGCTGCTGAAACTCGGTTTGCAAGTTTTTCACCAGCTGCTGATGCTCAATTTCGGTTAACTGCCCCATCGCTTGCTGGCTCTTCGCATCATCGGTTGAGGAGGAAGACTCCGGCAACGGGATCGCCTCGGAAGCCGAATCGCGATCGCTTTCCAACACCTTGGAGGTAGCCAGTGAACGTGGCAAGCTCTCAATCACCGACGGTGCCGCCTGAGCCAGCTCTTTGGTGCCCACGGCATGATCAATGATACCCGTACCGCCATCCAGCACCGGGGAACCACGCGGTTTAGAGATAAATCCAATCTGCCCAAACGAGTCGATCAATCCTTGAATCATCGCACGCGTAGTCGTTTCCTTAGTCATGGCAAAGGCATACAACACCACGAACAGAGCAAACAACAACGTCATGTAGTCCGCATAGGAGACCAACCAACGTTCGTGGTTTTCGTGGCCCCCATCCCCGCGGCGTTTTCTTCTGGCTCTGGCCATAAATGTTCTCTTCTCTATTTTCCGCTAAATTTCTTTTTTAGTCGGCTAATGGTCTAGCGATGTATAGCTTCGATATGTATAGCTTCGCTTTGCAAATCCGCCGTTCAAATTACCAATGGATCACTGTAACTCTTCGGTATACACATCCAAACGCTGACGAATTTGATGTGGGCTATGCCCTTCAGCAATGGAATACAGCGCATCCACACTCATGATTTTGAAGTTATACAGATCATGGGCAAACGCTTTATAGCGGTTGGCAAATGGCAGCAACAGTACGTTGGCAAAGGCCACACCGTAAATGGTGGCGATAAACGCCACCGCAATCCCAGCACCCAACTCATCAGGACGATCCAACAGACCCATGGCATGGATCAAGCCTAATACCGCGCCGAGAATACCCATCGTTGGGCTGTAACCGCCCATAGATTCGTACAGCTTGGCGGTCTGCTCAATGTCGTACTGTTCTTTTTCAATTTCAGCTTCTAAGAGATCATAGAGCGCGTCTTTGTCGACACCATCCACCAGCATTTGCACGCCTTTGGCGGTAAAAGGATCGGGGATCTCTTCAATCATCGCATCCAGAGCCAAAAAGCCTTCTTTGCGCGCCACACTGGCCAGTTTCTCCAGCATTTCGGCTTGAGAGAAAAAGTCCATACGCAGCGGGATCACCAACCAACGAAAACGCTTGAGGCTGCGCCACATGACATTGAATGGAAACTGCACCATGGCCGCACCGACGGTACCGCCGACGACGATCAAAAATGCCGGACCGTTCAGCAACGCCGACGGATGACCGCCTTCAATTAAGTTCGCCCCCAAAATACAAATCAGGGCAACAAAAAAACCAATGAAACTCACATCAAACCTCTGTGCTCGTCGTCAATAATCAGGCTGTTGGCGGCACAGAACGCAGGATCCCACATTGCGATCACCCTGTCCCCATACCGATTCGTACGATAAATTTGTACTCTCTTCTTTTGATATCGCAGTTTTACGCGAAAACTTGAGCACAAAAGCGGTAACAGTCGGTAAACAGCGAGCCAGAGCGCTTTTTTCTGCTGCAATGCAACCAGACAGGACTACCTTTTACGGGCAGTTATCTTTACTATGACCCGTTATATTGCAGTTGTTTTCAGGCAGGTACAGAAGAACACCATGAGCAGTCAGGCACAGGATACTTATTACTTTTACGATTTTGAGACCTGGGGAACCCATCCGGCGCTCGACCGACCGGCACAGTTTGCCGGTATCCGTACCGACAGTGACTTCAATATCATCGGCGAACCGCTGGTGATATATTGCAAACCCACTGATGATTACTTGCCCCATCCAGAAGCAGTGATGATCACGGGGATCACCCCGCAAGTGGCTCTGGCGCGGGGAGTCAGTGAAGCTGAATTTGCTACGCTGATTCACGCACAATTTAGCCAACCACGCACCTGCACAGTGGGCTATAACAATATCCGTTTTGATGATGAGGTAACGCGTAATATTTTTTACCGCAACTTCATCGATCCGTATGCTTACAGCTGGCAAAACAACAATTCGCGCTGGGATCTGCTGGATGTGGTGCGCGCCTGTTATGCGCTGCGCCCTGAAGGGATCGAGTGGCCAGAAGGTGACGATGGTCTGCCGAGCTTTAAGCTGGAAAAATTGACCAAAGCCAACGGCATTGAACACACACAAGCGCACGATGCGATGTCTGACGTGCATGCCACCATCGCGATGGCGCGTTTGCTACGCCAAGCGCAACCGAAATTATTCGATTACTTCCTGACCCATCGCCACAAGCGAAAAGTATCGGGCTTGCTGGATCTGGTGAATATGGCGCCGCTGGTGCATGTGTCCGGCATGTTTGGAAGTGCGCGCGGCAACACCAGTTGGATTGTGCCGCTTGCTTGGCATCCAACCAATCAAAATGCCGTGATTGTTTGTGATCTGGCCGGTGATATCACCCCGCTACTGACCGCCGATGCCGATACCTTGCGCGAAAAGCTCTATACCGCCACGGCTGATTTAGCGCAGGGAGAAAGCCGCATCCCACTCAAACTGGTGCACATCAATAAGTGCCCTATTTTGGCCCCCGCCAAAACCTTGCTGCCAGAAAATGCCGAGCGACTGGGCATTGATCGCGCCGCCTGTCTGCAAAACTTACAGCGCCTCAAAGACGCGCCAGATTTGCGCGATAAAGTCGTCGCCATCTTCGCTCAAGAGCGTGACTACCCCGCACAAAGCGATGTGGATGCACGCCTGTATGACGGCTTTTTCTCAGATGCTGATAAGGCCGCGATGCAAATTATCCGCAGCAGTGCGCCTGAAGCGCTTGGCTCACTGGATTTGCAATACACCGATGATCGCATCGCTCCCCTGCTGTTTCGTTACCGCGCGCGTAACTTCCCACAAACCCTGACTCGGGAAGAGCAACGTGAATGGCAACAACACCGCCAGCAGGTGCTGACCGAACAAGCGCCGCGCTTTACGCGTAGCTTGGAAGATCTGGCTAATCTGTATGACGATAACGCAGAAAAATTGGCATTGCTCAAAGCGTTGTACGATTACGGCTGTCGTCTGGTGTCTTAACTGTTAAGATTGCTGGTGTAATGAGCAAAAGCGACATTTTGTAGCGCGATGCTCATTACACCCGTAACAAGTAACACAGCAGGAACCCTTCCGATTACTGCTCAACGAACTCCATTAATAACAATAAACTGATAAAAGGTGTGGCCCGTAAAGAGTGCCACGATAACTATGCCACAACTATTCTCTGGGCCAGTTCTTGCTGCGTTGGCCTTCGTACTCTGGGGCATCACGCCTCTCTTCTACCGTTTAATCCCCGGTGCCGATGCCATTGAGCTGCTGGCGCAACGTCTGGTTTGGTCCTTACCGCTACTGCTATTAGCGCGTTTACTGATCAAAAATCGCACCTCGTTCCGTGAAGTCTGGCAGGATAAAAAATCCCTGTTCGGCTGTCTGCTGGGCGGGATCGTGATGTGTGTTTCCTGGACCGCCTTCACCTACGCCATCACCCACGATCAGGTTTTGGCCGCCAGCTTGGGCTACTTTATCAACCCTCTGTGCTCGATTGCGCTTGGCGTGATTTTCTTGAGCGATAAGCTGAGTCGGTTCCAACAATTGGCGGTCGTTCTGGCGATTGTCGGTGTGGGCTACCAAGTGTGGCATTACGGTGAACTGCCGTGGTTGGCCATTTTGATGGGCGTCGCTTTTGCAGTTTATGGTCTGATCCGTAAGCAAGTGCGCTATGACTCGCTGACCGCGCTCAGTGTGGAAACACTGTTCCTGTTCCCGTTTGCTTTGGTGTGCGCACTCTGGTTGCTATTCAGTGGCAACAGTGTGCTGCTGGATGCCGATAACGTTACCCGCGCGGGATATATTCTGAGTGCGCCGATCACGCTGGTACCGCTGCTGCTGTTTGCCTTAGCGGTAAAACGCACCTCGTTGACGGTGGTCGGTTTGGTGCAGTATATCGAGCCATCGCTGCAGTTTATTCTAGCGGTGCTGATCTTTGATGAACCGTTTGATGTGGTCAAAGGGGTGAGCTTTAGCTTTATTTGGGCCGGTTTGATTTTCTGTGTGGCGGAGATGATCTTTAGTCACTGGAAATACAAAGGCGTCTTGCGCGAAAAACATCAGCCACGAGGCTGATTAAGCGTAGGCTAGTGCTTAAAATCAGCACGTAAAATGTAGCGCTCAAAATAACAGATACAAACGGCGTCGCTTATCAATCTAGCAAGCGACGCCGTTTTTTATTCCGCAAGACTATACCGTGACGTTATTTAGCAACGAATGTTATTCCGCGGCAATCGGGCCAGAAGTGCCGGCATCACGATCCATCCATTTATCTTCGTCTTTTAAGCGACGATCGCCTTGGATGCGGTACACCAAGCTGCCCTGATGGAACTCCAGCGCGCCATCACTGCGTTTAGCTTTCACCTTCTCGCCGTTCACCCACACATGCTCTTGCTTATCGACGCGAATGGTCGCGACGGTATCCCCACGATCATTTTTAGCCACCCACTGCCCAGTATAGGGATGCGCAGGATCAGCCGTTGCCTGTGTGGTTGGTGCAGCCGCTTCTGCCGTCACAAAACCGGCTTTGGCATTTTCCGCCTTGCTCTTGTTGATATCACAGCCTTGCAATTCGCTCACCTGCGTACAACCTGAATGCTCCAGCTTTTGCCGATATGCTTCGCTAATGGCAAACGCAGGCGTTTGACTCAACATCACCACGCCCGCTGTAATCATGACCCATGCTTTCATCGCATTGCGCCCCTTGCTACCCATAGACTGATCGCTCGCCGCTCTGATTGAATACGCTTTCGCTACACACGACTCAACGGAGCTCCCAACCATCAACTATAGCGTATTTTTATACTCAAACAGCGCCCAAGAAGCGCATTGATATGATGTATTTATAACGCAACGCTTGCGCGCTCAAATCTGCCTGAATACGTAAAAAAAACCGCAGTCCAAAGACTGCGGCTTGATGTTTATTTAACGCTGTCAGCACTTATTGTTGCTTGTCTTGCTTGAGCCCCATCGCATCACGCATGGTGAAGAACAAGTCCGTTTGGTCAGTCAGACCCACAACGTTCGCCGCACGTGGACCATAGGCGGCAACGCGCAGTTGAGAGCCGGTATGCTCTTGTGACTCATCGGCTTCCGCTGTGCCATAGCTGATCGCCATCACGGCACCATCTTTGGTATTCAGGGCTTGAGTCAGGCCCGGCGCTTTGGTGTCCGGTGCTACGATTTGGCTGGAGTGCGCGTGGTCAGCGGTCACAATGACCAAGGTGTTGCCATCAGCACGGGCAAACTCCAGTGCCTTTTGTACCGCTTCATCCAGATCCACCGTTTCACCAAATTGGCCACACGGGTTCGCAGCGTGATCTTGTTTATCGATCGACGCGCCTTCAACTTGCAAGAAGAACCCATTTGGATTGGTTTTCAGCAAATCGATGGCTTTTTCTGTCATATCAGCCAGATTCGGCACCGATGCGCTGCGCTCTGGATTCGCGGTACAGGTCACCGCCGGTTGGTCTAAGTTGCCATGATAACTGGCTTTTGGACCTTTCCAGCGTACTGGCATATTACCGTCAGAGAACAGGCCTAACAGTGGCATTTTTTGATCGGCAGACTGCACTTTTTTCAGATCATCGAGCGTTTCGACAATCACAAAGCCCTGCTCTTGCGCCTGTTGACGCAGCGTTTTACCTTGGCCGGCACCGGCTTTGCTTACTTCGCTGAAGGTCTTCATCCCGCCGCCTAAAGTCACATCAGGGCGAGTTTGCAACATTTGTTCGGTAATCGACCCCTTACCGCCATTTTCCAACGCATTGGTTGGGCACAGTTTGCTGGTCGCTTCTGGGCCATAGCATTTACGCGCGGTCACATGCGCCATCATCGCGGCAGGAGTTGCGTCTTGTAATTCTGCGGTGGAGACGTTACCGGTGCCTTTACCCGCCGCCTTCGCCAGCTGCATCAATGTGGTGTGTGGCTTTTCATGGATATCAACACCCAGCGCACCATTATAGGTTTTCACGCCCGAGCTCCACGCTGTAGCCGACGCCGCGGAATCCGTCACATAATCTGGCTTACCGGTCTTTTTATCTAACGCGTAGTGAGTGTACTGACCAGTCAATGGCAGCGCATCAATCCCAGCAAAGAAACCACCGGCGCCGTTAGCATAATTGCGCGCTGCGGTAATTTCCGAGTCGCCCATGCCATCGCCAATCAGCAGAATCACGTTTTTCACCTGCTTGTCGGACAGCGAAGCGCGCAGTGCTGCCGTTTGCTCTTCGGTCAAACGGCGAGCACCACCAAACTGGGTCACATCACCTTGGGCGGCACGATGTTCGATTTTGGGGCCAGCGGCATGTGCCTCGGCCGCTTGCGCAGAAGCGCCACCACTTAAGGACAATAATAGAGCACTGGTAAGCAGGGTTAACGGGAAACGAACGGACATGCTGATAAATCTCCATATAAAACAAAATCCTGCCGGTAACTCTCCGGCTGACCCGCTGAAAGATAACGAGATGTCATTACGTTTTTGTGGCGGTACGATAACAGTTTTGTGTTGTGCCGCAGAAAGGCGAATAATGTAAACCTGTCAGATTCATTGACCATTTATTCTCAGGGAAGACATATGAATAAAGCTGGATTTTTAATGCTGGCCGCGCTGCTTAGTACCACGCTGGTCAGCACATTACACCCCGTTCATGCCGCACCTACATCTACCGCAACAGCACCATCTGTATCCGCGGCGCCCCTGCAATTTGCGGGGCAAACTTTTGTGCATCGCTGGTCGAAAGACAATCAGAATGAATTTACGCCGCCAGAACAAACCGATTTATCGGCTTGGCATGAGATGGTGACGATCAACGTCTATCCCACCGTGCATGATGGCGAGCAATTGGCACAGCTGAGCAATGCGGTACTGGCCAATTATCAGCAGGCGGGGAAAATTGTCCGCGTTAATTCTATTCCGGCCACAGCGACTAAACCCGCCGAACACTTGATTGTGGCAATATTAGGCGCGCCGGGCGTGTTGGAAACGGTGTTTGCACGCGCAATGTTGGTGGATGGTACTGGCATATTCATCGTCTACTCACGACGCAGTTATGACAATGCAGAGAATAGCCAGAATGCCGCACTCGAAACCGGCCAGTGGCTACAAGCGCATGGTGAAGCTACAGAGAAGCAATTGATGAGCTGGTCAGGTTACCCAACAATTACAACACTCAAGGCATTGCCGCAGAGCTTGTAACATGTAATAGCAACGCAAATTGACAAGAAGAGAAGCAGGCTAGCCACTCACGCAAAAAACGGATACGAAAAGAAGTATGTTCTGGTGGGATAAAATTAACTGACTCGCGATAAGAAAACGGCTTTGGATTACTACCCAAAGCCATTTGCTTTCATTACTGATTATACGGATTGCCTACTGACAACACCGGCAATACCTTGTGCAACACCAACATCGCTTAAACCGCTTCTACAGCCTCACGCGGCAGTTTCATGCGTGCGAAATAATTACGGGTTTCGGCAACCACCACATGACGCAGTCCAACTAGCGCAATTAGGTTGGGGATCGCCATCAGGCCATTGACGATGTCCGCCAAAATCCAGATGGTATCGAGTTTCAAAAACGCACCCGATGCCACCAGTAGGATAAAGATCCACCGGTACGGACGGATCCCTTTAGTACCGAACAGATAGGTTACGCAGCGCTCACCGTAGTAGTTCCAGCCCAAAATTGTAGTAAAGGCAAAGAACATCAGACCGATGGTCACCACCCATTGCCCCAGCTCATTCAAGCCGGTCGCAAAGGCCGCATTGGTCATCGCTGCGCCGCTGAGTGGCGTATTCCACACGCCAGTCACCACCAAGGCTAAACCGGTCATCGTACAGATCACCAAGGTATCGATAAAGGTACCGGTCATCGAGACCAAACCTTGACGCACTGGCTCATTAGTACGTGCCGCAGCCGCGGCAATCGGCGCACTGCCGAGGCCGGATTCGTTAGAGAACACACCGCGCGCAATACCGGATTTCATCACCTGCTGAATGGTCAGACCCAGCGCACCACCCACCGCAGCATCAGGGTTAAATGCCGATGTCAGGATCAACATCACCGCATCCGGCACCTTATGGTAATTCACCATCAGCAGCAGCACAGAACCGGCCACATAGAACAGCGCCATAAACGGAACTGTCAGCTGGGCAATGGCTGAAATCCGCTTGATCCCGCCAAGGGTAACGGCGGCGACTAAGCATGTCAGTACAGTGGCAGTGATCCAAATAGGGAAACCAAAGGTATTTTGCAGCGATTCGGTGATCGCATTGACCTGCGGGAATGTGCCGATCCCAAAGAACGCCACCCCGATACCAAACACCGCAAACAGCGACGCCAACCACTTCAGGCCCAGCCCTTTTTCGATGTAATACATCGGGCCACCCGCCATCTGACCATTGGCATCTTTCACGCGGTATTTCACGGCCAGCAAACATTCGGCGTATTTGGTGGCCATGCCAAAGAATGCCGCCATCCACATCCAAAACAGCGCACCCGGCCCACCGGCTTTGATTGCCGTGGCTACCCCAACAATATTACCGGTACCGATAGTGGCAGACAGCGCGGTACAGAGCGCAGCAAAGGCACTCACATCACCCGCACCTTGGCCCGGCTCGGAACGAAACATATAGGAAAATGCACGCGGCAGAGAGAAAATCTGGATCAGGCGCAGACGTACTGTTAGGTAAACACCGGTTCCCACCAGCAGAATCAACAGCGGCGCACCCCAGACAAAATTATCGATGGTTTGCAATACGGATTGCAGGTCAAACACAACATTCCTCCTTAAGGGCGATAAAGCTGACCGTTTTAGGAGGAGAAACAGATATGTGGTCGTTTACAGCTGATGAAAAAACTCATAACACAACGCAGACTGCCCTTTCGGCCAGCCTTCCGCACATCTCTTCCCCTGTCCTTTTGCCTGAGCGTTTGAGTGGCGGGAGCCACCTTGCGCCTTCGGCGTCCAACTCAATGGATCTCTCCAAGGGCTCGTCCAGTAACAGTCCCTGCTGTTGAATAACAGCGCCTGAAAGATTTACTTCTTCGGCGTGGAGTCGATTCTCCACTCTCCTGATACCTTCATCCGAACTTTCATGTTTTCCGGTTGTCACCAGAAACGTTTTTAGTCTATCAACCTGCTTTTGCCTTTGTCTATACATCACAGAAAAGAAATGATGATCAAATTACTACACTCATTTGTGCGCTAGCACGCAGATAAGCGTGGGTGAGTGACAGTGAGTATGCTAATGTCTGACAGATCCCTACGCCCATAATCCGACACAATTAATTTGTGTGATCTATGGCACATCCTATAGAATAATTGTATGATGATTTCAGGTTAATGAGTGTTGTCTAATCTTATGTCACAGTACGTCAGCAATGTATGGGGCTATGCCCGAGCCTTTGTACTTATTTTTGCGTGTTTATGGGTGGGAAACAGCCTGTCTGCTTGGCTGCATCTTAATATCCCCGGCAGCATCATCGGTATGCTGGTGCTGTTCATTCTGCTCAGTCTGCAGATTGTGAAAGCCGATTGGGTGAAACCGGGATGTTATCTGTTTATCCGCTATATGGCGGTACTGTTCATTCCTATCGGTGTCGGTCTGATCAACCATTACCGTGATCTCTCCAGCAGCATGGGGGCGTTTTTGGTCTCCACCACCGTCAGTACGCTGATTGTGATGACTGCGGTATCCGTGGTGTACCAACGCATTCACGCTAAATCCGATTTGATGGCCGGTACGCCAGATGCACCGGAAACGGTCGAAGCGGAACAGCCAAACGTAGCAAACAGCAACAAAGCGGATCAGTCCGCAGCACGTGGTAACGGAGAAAAATGATCATGAACTGGTGGCCTTTACCTCTGACTTTAGCGGTATTTTTCGCAGCCCGTTGGCTGGCGACCAAAGTCAAATCACCGCTGATGAACCCGTTACTGATTTCGATGATTGTCCTGATCGGTTTTCTGGTCGCGACCGGTATTCCTTACGATAAGTATTTTTCCGGTAGCCAGTTACTGAACCAGTTATTGCAACCGGCGGTAGTGGCGTTAGCCTTTCCGCTGTATGAACAGTTGCACCAGATTCGTGCACGCTGGAAATCCATTATCGGGATCTGCTTTTTAGGCTCTCTATTTGCAATTGTCAGCGGGACTGTAATTGCGCTGTGGATGGGCGCTTCGCCACAAATGGCCGCCTCCATTGCGCCTAAATCAGTGACCACACCCATTGCGATGGCGGTGGCACAAAACATCGGGGGTATTCCAGCGATTACCGCTGTTGCCGTTATCTATGTGGGTTTGCTGGGCGCGGTGTTTGGCCACATTTATATGCGTTGGCTGAAAATTCGTCATCCTTCTGCTCGCGGTTTGGCGATGGGTAATGCTTCTCACGCCTTAGGTACTGCACGCTGTGCGGAAGAAGATTATGTGGAAGGTGCGTTTAGTTCACTGGCACTGGTGATTTGTGGTGTGATTACCTCACTGATTGCGCCTTTCATCTTCCCTGTGCTGGTCAAATTGTTGGGATAAAGGCTCTTCCCTATTCCATGTTTTCTATCCCCTATTTTCACTCCTAGGGGAGTAGAGCGTGCTAAAACAACGCACGCTCTACACGTAAGAATGCTTCACTGTCTCATTTTCTGGTCATTCTGGTCATATTGGCTGTTAGTTTGAGTTTTTTATTTTGAGATGAGTGTTGGGCAATCAGGTTACGGTTGAACTCCCGCATACCCTGCCCGTATTTCAGCGAAATCATCTTGTTGTTTCATAGCCTCCTTCTAGGAGGCTTTTTTTTGGCCGTCAGACTTTGACCACGACAGCGCACACAAGAACTTTTCATGTGTATGGCTCAGGATGTTTGCACCATTTCTGGCTTTGGTTTGCCCAGCTATACTGCTAAATGCCTATAGATCCATTAACTCATCACGTGCAGCCGCCGGTTTATCTTGGTGAAGACATGGAGGAATACGTGCGACAGATCTCACATCATGAAATGCAATAACACGCAATTGCATAGTTAAGTGATCTTAATCACGCTTTATTGCATGGCATATCTCTAAAATCCTGATCCCATCAATAAACAGGAGTACAAAGCGGATGCAAGAGAGAATTAAAGCCGCCCTTGCCAACCTGCCTGCGCCGTTATCTGCCGCATTAACCCCGTATTTATCAGAAACTGGTTTTGCTGGCTGGTTGCGCGCTGAAGACGTTTCCGCTATTTGTTCGGTAACCGGACTGGATGTACCAGCGCTGTCATTGGCGTTATTGCCCGTTGCAGCCGCCTACTCTGTTGCCCCTATTTCAAAGTTTTATGTTGGCGCGATCAGCCGTGGTGAAAGCGGTAATCTGTATTTTGGTGCCAATATGGAATTTGCCGATGTTGCGTTGCAACAAACCGTGCATGCCGAACAAAGTTCCATTACCCATGCGTGGATCCGCGGCGAGAAAGCCCTGACTGACATTACGATCAACTATTCGCCATGTGGTCACTGCCGCCAGTTCATGAATGAGCTAAATGCTGCGCCAGATCTGAAAATTCACCTGCCAGAGCGTGCACCAAGTAAGCTGTATGATTACTTGCCGGATGCATTCGGCCCGCGCGATCTGAACATCACCACCTTGTTGATGGATGCCCAAGATCACGGGATGCAAACTCGTACCACAGATCCGCTGGTCAGTGCTGCGTTAGAGGCTGCCAACCATAGCCATGCGCCTTACAGCCAAAGCTATGCAGGGGTTGCGTTGCAAATGCAATCCGGCACGATCTATCAGGGCATGTACGCAGAAAATGCGGCCTTCAACCCAAGCCTGCCTCCGCTGCAAGCTGCGCTGATCAATCTGAACATGTCAGGTGAATCTGCGGCGAATATTTGCCGCGCGGTACTGGTAGAAAGTCAAACGGCTATCTTAAGTCAGCAAGCGGCAACCGAAGCGACTCTGCGCGCGCTAGGTGTTAGCGAGATCACCTGTCTGCGCGTGTAGTTTACGCCTAGCTTGTAGAGGTTACATTCGCACCTACCGGCTTCGCTCATCCATCGTCACCAAGAACGGCATTGGCCATTGTTGATGACGATGGAGTTTCCCCTCCTGCCGCATATCTTTTCTTCTTTCGTCTTTTTTCTTCAGTACATCCCCTTGGCACTTAATCGGTATCGTATTTTTCGTTATTCGGCACACGGCTGCGTAAGATGGTGGATTTAATCCCTGTCACATTTTTGTGTGCAGTCTGCTGATTTAGCGAACAAACAGTCTAGAGTCGAAAGTCACGGCGGTCTTTTTGCTAGGTTCTGCGCATGAAATCGGTAAACTATCCAGCGTCTGTAAGATGACCTGTTAACCACCCGATTAATTACCGTAGTAGCTTGCCATGACTTTGCGTACACACCGGCCGCTGATAGGCGCCAGTTGGATGATTCTGGCCGGAATGGCCTTTGCAGCCATTAATACCCTGACTCAGTATGTCAGCATTAATATGCACATCCCGTCCACTTCTGTTGCCCTCTACCAATATCTGGTTGCGCTGGTGGTGATGCTGCCGTGGCTGTTAAAAGTCGGATTACGCCGCTCACTCAGTACGGAGCATTTGGGGCAACATATCTTCCGAATTTTCCTGTCGGTGATCGGAATTCAATGCTGGCTTTGGGCGCTCGCCTATCCAATCCCAATTTGGCAAGGTATTGCGCTGATCATGACCTCGCCGCTGTTCGCCACACTCGGCTCTGGGCTATTTTTAGGCGAAAAAGTGGGCGCCGCGCGCTGGATTGCCACCCTCAGTGGCTTTATCGGTGCCATGATCATTTTGGAGCCATGGTCAGATAATTTTCAGCTGATCACCTTACTCCCTCTGGCTGCGGCGTTTTTCTGGGCCAGCTATTCGCTGATGGTGAAAAAGCTGTCACACCATGACTCGCCAACCACCATGGTGGTTTACCTGCTGATCTTGATTACGCCATTTAACCTTCTGTTGGCGCTGCCGGAATTCACCGTACCACAGGGCACGGGCGCAGTAATGCTGGGCTTGGTTGGTTTACTCACCGCCTTTGCGCAGATGGCAATCGCCAAAGCGTACGCCAGCGCGGATGCCTCATTCGTGCAACCGTTCGACAACTTCAAGCTGCCCATTAACGTAGCCGCAGGTTGGTTGGTGTTCGGCTGGGCGCCACCGGGTCGCTTGTGGCTTGGCGCGGCCATTATTGTTGCTGCCACCGCCTTTATTACCCACTGGGAACAACGCGCATCACGCTAAAGATTCAACCCGCGGTTCTGATTCCTCCCGCCTTTGATTAGATAGTCTGGCTTAATCGCAGACTATCTTTTCTGCATATAAAACCCATCATTAGAATATTTGGTTATCGAATAATTAATATTTAACCAAGAATGCAAGCGTAACAATTTGTTTAACCTAAGATTTCATACTTTTTTACTGTCTTTAAAAATAACAGAAAGGATACGATTAATACTCTATATTGGTATTAATCCCTAATAATAAAGATTACTAGTAGAGCTTATGATGGAAAAAAACGTTCATTTGCTGCTAATTACCAAACCATCCTTGCAGACCAGTGCCCTCAGCAGGACATTGCGGGATAAGACTGCTCTACCGGTAAGTGTGCATAACTTATTAAGTCCATTGGATGTTCTTCCTGCTGACTTAACTTTAATGTTGTTCGATTTGTCTGAGATGGATGCAAAAGAGATAAAGCGTTGGCAATATAACCTATTTCAGCATCGTCATGAAATCAAAACATTACTATTCAACATGCCAGAAAGTATAACGTCTGAAGAGATTTTATCTTGGCCAACAATTAGCGGTGTTTTTCGTGACGAAGATAACGAAAACACTCTAACGAAAGGAATTAAGTCAATTATAAACGGAGAGCTTTGGTTGCCTAGAACTTTATCTAGTTTATTAATAGAGCATTTGCGCATACATCAGCGAAGTAGCACAAGTTATCCACAGCTCACTATGCGCGAAAAAGAAATTCTCGAGCAACTTCGCTCTGGTTCTTCAAATTTAGAAATCGCCGGCATGCTGTTTGTAAGCGAGCATACCATAAAGTCACATCTTTATAATTTATTCAGAAAAATCAACGTGCGTAATCGGACACAAGCCATTTACTGGGCTGAAGAGAATCTTAAGCAGTAATAAAGTTTAGCGATAAGACCCTGCCGGAATGAATCTGGCGGATAATAATAAATAACATGCAGAGCCATGACGATGAATTTTATTTACGGAAAAACGCTCGCTACGGCAGGACTGCTGTTCCTGCTGTCCGCATTTCCTGCTCCGCAGGCCTCTGCCGTTGAAGTTGAAATCCCCGGTCTTATAACTAACCGAACCATTACCCCTATCGGTCACGATTTTTATCGTCTATTCAGTGACAAATGGCAAGCCAGCCAAAAAATCAACTTATCCATTCAAGAAAAACCGAGTGCTCGTTGGGGAAGTATAATTACCATAAAGAATGAGCAAAATATTTTATTCAGGACTGTGTTATTTCCAAGCCGGAGAAATCTGGAACAGGTTGTCGATCAGGCGATTACTGTCACCTCTGACAATATGGCCAAGATATTGATCGATAAGGCACTTCTCAAAACCAGCGAACTTGCCGCTGATGAGTTTTAATGGAGACAGTATGAAACACAAAGCCCTCCTGGCTGCCCCCGTGCTACTGTTCAGTGCTCTTGCACACAGCAGCCCGCTAATCTACCAGCCGGTCAATCCGAACTTCGGCGGCAACCCGCTCAACGGCTCATATCTGATGTCGAACGCACAAGCGCAAAACAGCTATAAAGACCCTGCATTTGAAGACGCAATTGCTGGACCATCATCACTGGATAACCTGACTGAAATGCTGCAATCTAACCTGATCAGTGATTTGCTCAGCAATCCTACGCCCGGACAATCTATTTCCACCAATGATTATTCCGTCAAAGTGCAAGGTGGCGCTAGCTCAGGACAACTCTTTGTGGTGATCACGGATAAGAAAACCGGGCAAACATCCACCATTGAAGTCAATGGACGGCTCTCTAACTGATAAGAAAGGTAAGCACTATGCGAGCAATGATACTGATCATTGCCGTTTTACTTGGGGGTTGTTCAATTACAGAAGTACCTAAGGAAGCGGCCAAACCGACATTACTACCACGTGCCAGCACCTACAAAGACTTGGTAGCACTACCCAAACCGAACGGAAAAATTATCGTTTCAGTTTATAGCGTACAGGATGAAACCGGTCAGTTTAAACCTCTACCGGCCAGTAACTTCTCAACCGCTGTACCGCAAAGCGGCAACGCCATGCTGACATCGGCGTTAAAAGACTCCGGCTGGTTCGTGCCACTGGAGCGGGAAGGTTTACAGAACCTGCTGAACGAGCGAAAAATTATCCGTGCCGCCCAGGAAAACGGCACTGTGGCAGCCAATAACCAAAACCCGCTACCTTCGTTACTCTCAGCCAATGTGCTGATTGAAGGAGCCATTATCGGTTACGACTCAGATATCAAAACCGGGGGTGCCGGCGCCCGTTACTTCGGGATCGGTGCTGACGGCAAGTATCGAGTCGATCAGGTCGCCGTCAACTTACGCGCCGTTGACGTCCGAACTGGGGAAGTCTTGCTGTCCGTCAATACCAGCAAGACTATCCTCTCTAGCGAGTTCTCCGCGGGCGTATTTCGATTTATCGAATACCAACGCCTACTGGAGCTGGAGGCCGGCTTTACCACAAACGAGCCCGTCATGATGTGTATGATGTCGGCACTTGAAGCCGGTGTTGCTCATCTGATTGTGGAAGGTATTAGGCAAAACCTGTGGTCTTTACAAAATCCGTCTGACATAAATAACGCTATAATTCAACGTTATATGAAAGAGGATGTACCTCTGGCTATTTAACTCTTGCCGGGGTATTAAACCCTTATCAATAAAAAAGAGAGCAATATTGCTCTCTTTTTTTTATCTTTTATTTATCACACCATTAAGATGCATTAAAAAATCATCATACCCCACAACAAGTTAGCCAACACCCCACCAAAAGAATTAATACTTTCATCCATCAGACTCGAAAAAAATAAGAAATTAGTTTTATTTTGGTAATCAAATATCAAACCAATACTTACTCCTGTCTTGAGAACATTACCAACGACATGAGTAAATATAATGCAGCGAAAAATCGGTTGTCTGGCCATATCTATTTTGCTGGCATTAAGTTACCAAACTTATGCGGCTGTGGATATGGCTCCAGATGAAATAACGTTAAACCAAGCATATGTAAAACAAATTGGCAACTGGAATAATACCGAAATAGCACAGGACGGTACACTTAACAAAGCCACGGTAAAACAACACGGCAATGTTAACGATTATTATCTGACTCAGCATGGCACCAACAATACAGCATTTGCTGAACAAATCGGAAATAATAACTCGGCTTCTGTTGCGCAGTATGGTTCAGGTAACGAAGCATACGTTAGCCAATATGGTTCTTCTAACGATGCAGCCATTAACCAATACGGATATAACAATTACGCATCGATTACTCAATATGGTTCGGGTAATCAGGCCAATATCAATCAATATGGCACGAGCCTTAGCGCTGCAGTCGTGCAACACGGTGCAGGGTTACCAATTACTCTAACCCAACGTAATTGAGTAGCTCAATTTCATATACAATCATGAAAGGCGAAACAAGGATATTCCCCATGAAAATGTTGAATCTGTCTATCATCACTGCTGCAATTATCGGTGCCGTATCTGTTAACGCTGCCAACCAAACTTCCACTATTTACCAATCTGGTAATGGAAACACAGCAGACACTCTGCAAAGCAGTTCACAGAATGTAACCATTGATGTTAAACAACTGGGAACTAAAAACAGTTCTAACTCAACCCAAGTCGGTGCACTGAATAGTGATACGACCATTTATCAAAGTGGATCATTTAACTCTGCGCTTACAGATCAGAGTGGTAGTTTTAATGATATCAATATTGAGCAACGCGGAAAACGTAATGATGCTCACGTTAGTCAGAGTGGTCGGGGTAACGAAACCGATATCGATCAGCGTGGCCGAAAAAATGATGCCACTGTTGCTCAAAGTGGTAAATACAATGAAATTGATGTAAAGCAATCTGGTCGTAAAAACGATGCTGATGTTAAACAACGCGGTCATATGAATGACGTCTACGTCAAACAAAATGGCAATGGCAACGAAGCTGAAGTTAACCAACGTGGCCGTTCAAACGACACCACCGTTAAACAATCTGGAAACAATAACTTTGCTGATGTATCGCAAAGAGGACGGAAAAATGACACTGATGTCATTCAAAAAGGACATCACAATGATGCAGATGTAACACAAAGTGGTTGGAAAAATGATATCGATGTCGCTCAAACTGGTAACTATAACGACGCCAAAGTAAAACAGAGTGGCTGGAAAAATGATATCGATGTCGATCAAATTGGTCGTAGCAACGATGCTAACATCACGCAGTCTGGTGGTCGCAACGACTCTGATACCTACCAAAACGGTCATCACAACGACGTAACCGTGACTCAGAGCGCTTACAACGACTTGGCCAGTGTCACTCAGTATGGTGGTCACAACTCTGCGACCGTAAACCAAAACTGATACACGCTGACTCTGCCGCGAGTAATCGCCGCTCAGTGAGATACGAACAAAACGGGGCTCTGCTCCGTTTTGTTGTTTTCAGGTGGGGATAACCGCCGCTGTGAGCAACCTGCGAATTTTTGACCTATCTTTTATCCAATAACGTAGAGAGCTGATGGCCGCTAACTCATGCTCACTGAAAACCCTAGGTACTGATTTTTCACCTTTTCCATCGCATCTTTTCCACCACATCACATTGATGACAGGGAGATCCTATGCTTGCCTTATTACTCGCCGGCGCCGTGCAAAGTCAAATCTGGTTTACCCGCCAGCAGAACGACCAAACGACAGATATCGTTACCCACGCACGCAGCGCACAAACCTGTGAATGCAGCTACAGCGTGAGCGTCAACAAAACCGGCCCATCGGGCACCAGCAGAACCACCCAGCAGCAGGATGTAACGTTAACTGCCGGACAAGATCAGGCGCTATCCACCCTGCGCTTTACCCTTTCGTCACAAGATAAGGTACATATCTCGGTTAAGCTTTATCAGGGCGACACTCTACTTTCCGAGGCGCAAACACAGATCCCAGACACGGCCAGTAAGCAACATTAAGACAAAAACCGGCTCACGATTGACCTTGAGACAATGCATCCTAGTTAAGTAGTAGCTATGTATTGGTTATGCATGGGTTGTTAGTTGGTTACGTATAATTTTGAATCAGGGTCACAGTGAGCTGGTCATAATCCTGAATCGGCTCACATTATTTATATGATTTATCGGCGATTTTCAGCGTATTCAGTCTCAATCGGTCAGTTGCTGAAACCAATAACTTGCGCGTCCGCACATTTATGGTCTTCGGCAATTTACTTTCTGTTACATCGCCCTAGGATCGGCGGTGCCTTTCCTACAAACACACAATGAATATGACTACTGAAATCAATCAGGACAGCAAGCGTCCTTTGTACATCCCTTATGCCGGTCCAGCACTGTTGGAAACGCCTCTGCTCAACAAGGGCAGCGCTTTCACGGAAGATGAGCGTCAGTTTTTCAACTTGGAAGGTTTGCTGCCGGAAGCTATCGAAACGATCGAAGAACAAGCCAATCGCGCCTACGAACAATTCACCAGTTTCCATAGCGACATCAACCGCCACATCTTCCTGCGTAATATTCAGGACACCAACGAAACCCTGTTCTACCGTCTGGTCAATGATCACCTCGAAGAGATGATGCCGGTTATCTACACCCCGACTGTAGGTCAGGCGTGTGAGCAATTCTCTAATATCTATCGCCGTAACCGTGGTCTGTTCATCTCCTACCCGAACCGCGATCGTATTGATGACATGCTGCAAAACGCCACCAAGCAGAACGTAAAAGTGATCGTGGTGACAGACGGTGAGCGTATTTTAGGTCTCGGTGACCAAGGTATCGGTGGTATGGGGATCCCAATCGGTAAGCTGTCTCTGTACACCTCTTGTGGTGGCATCAGCCCAGCGTACACCCTGCCAGTCGTGCTGGATGTAGGTACCAATAACCCACAGCGCTTGAACGACCCAATGTACATGGGCTGGCGTCACCCGCGCATCACCGGTGAAGAGTACGATGCGTTTGTGGACGAATTCATCCAAGCCGTGAAGCGCCGCTGGCCAAACGTCCTGCTGCAGTTCGAAGACTTCGCGCAGAAAAACGCCATGCCCCTGCTGAACCGCTATCGCGATGAGCTGTGCTGCTTTAACGATGATATCCAAGGTACTGCCGCGGTCACATTGGGCTGCCTGATTGCCGCCAGCCGCGCTGCCGGTAGCCAGCTGCGTGATCAACGCGTTGCCTTCTTGGGCGCAGGCTCTGCCGGTTGCGGTATTGCCGAGCAAATCGTTGCCCAGATGAAAGCGGAAGGTCTGAGTGATGAAGAAGCCCGTGCACAAGTGTTCATGGTTGACCGTTTTGGTCTGCTGACGGATCAGATGCCAAACCTGCTGGATTTCCAAAGCAAGCTGGTACAAAAGCATGACAAACTGCAAAACTGGGATCTGTCTTCTGACATGATCTCCTTGATGGACGTTGTGCGTAACGGCAAGCCAACCATCCTGATCGGGGTATCTGGCCAGCCGGGTCTGTTTACCGAAGAGATCATCCGTGAGATGCACGCGCACTGCCCGCGTCCAATCGTGATGCCGCTGTCTAACCCAACATCACGTGTGGAAGCGCGTCCTGAAGATGTGATCCGTTGGACCGATGGTGCCGCGCTGGTTGCCAGTGGTAGCCCATTTGCCCCAGTCCTGCACAACGGTGAAACTTACCCGATTGCCCAGTGCAACAACTCCTATATCTTCCCTGGTATCGGTTTGGGTGTCTTGGCTTCTGGCGCGCGTCGCGTGACTGATGCCATGCTGATGACAGCAAGCCGTGCATTGGCTGACTGCTCGCCACTGGCCAGCCAAGGTGAAGGTTCTCTGCTGCCATGTCTGTCTGAGATCCAACGCGTCAGCAAGTACATCGCGCTGCAAGTGGCGAAGACCGCGCAGTTCGAAGGTGTTGCCGTACAAACCTCTGACGAGGCGCTGGAGCAAAACATCGAGCAAAACTTCTGGCAAGCGGTTTACCGTCAGTATAAACGTACCTCATTCTGATTCGTGGTATAGTAAGACGATATAAGGGAGCATTAGCTCCCTTTTTTATTATTTTTTAACGAAATAAGTTTATGGTAGGCATTGTCGTTTTCCGGTGACTGGTTTAATTTCGGGGTTTTACTCTCAGACAAACCATGCATATCGCCGCATACTGCTTACACCAGCATATCTGCAGCCATTGTCCAATCAGGTTTGAGATGGTTGCTGATAACAAGGCTCTCATGGCCACTGACCTTCGGGCCAGTTTTAAGAGCCCAGAATTAATAATTGTCATGTACAACACAGTGGTAACAGGGTTTATATGCCCAAACAACGTGAAGTTGCAGGTAGGCTGCAAGTGAGTGAATCCCCATGAGCATAGGCAAACTATGTGATTGGGGTGAACGAACGTAGCCAACACCGCTGCGGCTTCAAGTAGGAAGGGTATAACGGCGACACTTCGCACTCTGATTGCACACAGGAACACGCAAAGGTTGAACAATAGTCATGTGGCGTAAAAGCTTAAGATATGTCGTATTTCTCACGCTCTGTGCCGCGTTTGCTCTTGTGTTGCTCGATCGGGGGATCAGCTGGTGGTTCGCTGATTCTATCTATGAAAACCCGCAAGATTTACCGGAAACACCGATCGGTTTAGTGCTCGGTACCTCCAAATACGTCAGTACCGGCGTTCTGAATAACTTCTATACTCACCGCATTGAAGGCGCTGCCGCGCTGTACCACCTCGGTAAAGTCAAACGCCTGTTGGTCAGTGGCGATAATGCACTAATCAGCTACAACGAACCGCGCAATATGCGTCGCGATTTAATTAAAGCTGGCGTACCGCCACAAGCGATCGTGCTGGATTTCGCCGGTTTTCGCACTCTTGACTCCGTAGTGCGAGCCAAGAAAGTTTTCGATGCTGAAAAGTTCATCATCATCACCCAGCGCTTTCATTGTGAGCGTGCCCTGCTGATTGCCCACCACTACGATATCAATGCGGTGTGCTACGCGGTACCAATGCCGGATGACTACATTAAAACGCGCGTGCGGGAAGTATTTGCACGTCTGGCGGCGGTGTCGGATCTCTATCTGCTACGCAGCCAACCGCGCTTCCTAGGCCCGAAAGAGCCGATCCCAGAAGGGGATGTGGTCATTCCGCCACCGAAAGAAACTGCGCCTGCGACAGAAACCGCTCCCACTACAGAAACAACACCACCCGCCGCACTACCGTCGGATAACAGCCACAACATCGGTAACAATATCGATCACAGTGCTGACAGCAAGCCAAGCACCGAGCCCGTGCCGGTTGCCTTGCCTGTCCCTGCGCAATCACAGTCGCAAGCTGTGGCACCTAGCGTCTCATCCAGTGTAAAACCCGTTACGCCAACACCTGAGCAGGGAAAAGAGGCACAGACTAAACCAAAAGTAGAAGCCCAATCAGAAACAAATAAAGACAATCCAACAGGGAAAGAAAAGCACCAATAACTGTATCGGATACACATTCTGCGCGATACAAGTTGATCACTCTGATTGATAATTCTGACGGATAAAAAAGCGCCCCTTCATCCTATATCTTTCGAGATATCAGAGAGAAGAGGCGCTTTTTTTGACTGGCAATAGCCGACTTGCTCAAGCGAAACGGACTAATGTCAAAACTGACTTATCACCAAGCTGACTTATATGACAGAACAACTGCTAGCCGTGTGGTTACATCAACTGTTATGACTACAACATTATGATTATGCACCAACAGCGGCCTTACCATGATTCATGCTGACGGTGATGATGGGTACTCCAATACACCAATTTGCGCCACACCCACTCCAGTGGCCCTTGGCGGAAATGACGTAGCCACAGCACTGAAAACGCAATATTCACCAGCCAAATCACCGGAACCAACATCAACAGGTGCACACGGTTCAATTGATTGAACCAGCCAAAACCGTAGAAAATCATGTAGCACAGCAGCGTCTGCAGTATGTAGTTACTGAGCGCCATGCGTCCGACTGACACCATCGCACGCGCAAAGCGCGTATGTTGAATGGAAGGGAAAATCGCATACCACAGCGCCAAATAGCCCATCGCCTGAATCGGCGCAGCAATTTCACGTGGGATTTGACCGAAATACGCGCTCCAATGGAAGCTCCACCCACCGCTGATATTCAGCCATACCCCCGGTAATTGGATCAAAATGCCGAGCGGGATCAAAATCAGCGCTTTGCGTCGATACTGGTGAGGCAGACGACTACCCTGCAGCCATCCGCTGCGCACCAAGCCAGCACCGGCGACCATCATGCCCGCGAGCTGCCAGCCGTATTGCAAAATCACCACCAGCAGCATAGAAATCATCTGATGGAAACGATACTTCATGGCCACCACGCCACCGGCCAGTTTGGTACTGATCTCAGTATCGAGTGTTTGCCAATCCGGTTGCCAGAAAGACGATGGCGCGGCATTAATACTCAACCAGCCCAGTATCAGCAGAAGTAGCAAACCTAAGCAGTACAGCACCAAACCAAAACGCAGCATACTGCGTGGGCTTTGTGCATCGCGGATCATCCGCCAGCACATCAAACCAACCAGACCATACGGGAGTAAAATATCGCCATCCCACAAAAATATCGCATGCAGTGCGCCAAAAATCAGCAACCAAGACAGCCGCGATTTCATCTCTTCATTGCCTTTGCCTCGGCGCAATTGCAGCTGTAAGCCAGCACCAAATAACAATGCGAAAATGGTCAGGAATTTCTGCTCCGCAAGGACATTCTGCAGGCCCCAGGCCCAAATATCAGAAACCGAAGGCAGGCCGGCAAATGCGGGGTTCAAGTAAGCGGCCTGAGGTAAGCCAAAGCTGATCACATTGAGGATCAATATTCCCAGTACCGCCACGCCACGGGCACCATCCAGCACAGCCAAACGTTCTTGCATGCAACCTCTCATAGTTATTGTTGTCGTTTTTCTCTAGAAAGCCCGAACGGCTTTAACAGCTATCCCAAATTTATCCTTACGCTGTCTACACATCGCACAAATATGCGGTGTATCAGCGGCTTGCCATCTCGCAAGCCCGAATGATCATGCAGTCATCACGCACAATAGCGTTGGACACACAGAGCGGGATTACGTTCCCGTCATCTTGGTCACCATGAGAATGGGGGGATAGCCAACGAAAATGACTGACATTCTGTATGATCTATCATACAGAAAAAGAAGACCGAACTGCAGCTAGACTGCCCGCTCAGTAAACCGCTTTTAACGGTGAGTACAGATCAAAAAAGGCGCACATTTGCGCCTTTTTACGTATTTAGCTTACGTATTTGAGCAACTCAGGCCATTATACACGTAAATGGCCTGAAATTGCAGTTAATCATCTTATGCGCTTACTGCAACGGGGATTAGCGACGCGCTGAACTCAAAAATTCCTGACGACGACTGGCTTCAGTTTTGAATACGCCACCTAACCCCATCGTCAGCGTTGAGCTGCTGGAATCGCGGATCCCACGCGCTTTCACGCAGTAATGCACGGCATCTAAAGAAACCGCCACATCATCCGTTTCGAGCAACGTTTGCAGCGCAACCAAAATTTGCTGCGTCAAACGCTCTTGCACCTGCGGACGCTGGGCAAAAAACAGCACAATACGGTTGAGCTTAGATAGACCAATCACCTTGTCTTTCGGGATATAAGCCACGTGCGCCACACCATCGATGGTCACAAAATGGTGTTCACAGGTGCTGGTCAGGTGGATATCACGCACCGTGACCATTTCATCCACGTGCATTTTGTTTTCAATGGTGGTGATCTTCGGAAAGTTGGCGTAATCCAAACCGGAGAAGATCTCGTCCATGTACATTTTGGCGATGCGACGCGGAGTCTCACACAGGCTGTCATCACCGAGATCTAATTCCAACAGTCGCATAACTTCCGTCATATGATGCTGGATTTGCGCTTTACGGGTATTTTTATCCAAACCACTCTGCTGCATCGGTGTTTCCAAACCATGCATTTCCAGAGCCGCCCGAACCTTAATAGCCTCTTCAGTTAGCGATGACATAACGGTTCTCCACATTAACGGCTGCTTTCGTTCGTTTTAGGATGATATTTACGCAGCCAGAGTTTTTTTACCTATCCGTTTATAAAACGCTTCAGATAAGCATCTTTCTGAAGCATAAACATTACTGAGAAAAAATCTACCTTGCATTTAGTCAGGGTATTGCGGCAAATCCACCGATTATCTCTCAGCAGGCAAGACAGCTGTTCTTATTCGCATATGATAACAAATATCATCTGTACGCCCTACTCTGTTGTAGAGCATTAATACATTCTTACGAAATACACATTATCAAGCGTAGTCGTTGACGGTAACCGCTGCTAGCACACAGCTTTTTTACTGTGCGCTCCCGCAAGCTGCCTGCTGTGCTTTATAATAACGCATCATTTTTCCCGGCTGGCATCAGACCGGCCGGATACGACGCTGGAGTATCACATGGATTGCTGTTCTACCCCCGGTTTGCGTACCTTATCTCAGGCCCTGACACTGATGCTGGAGCGCGTTTCCTGCGTTTGCACACCCGAGCAGGTATCTTTGGAGCAAGCGTTGGATCGGATCACCGCACGTCCCGTCACCTCTCCGCTCAGCGTTCCGCCGTTTGATAACTCTGCGATGGATGGCTATGCCGTACGCATTGCTGAACTGGCACAACAGGCTGAATTCCCCGTAGCGGGCAAAGCGTTTGCTGGTGCACCGTTTACCGGAGAATGGCCTGCAGGCACGTGTGTCCGCATTATGACCGGCGCCGCCATTCCCGACGGCTGTGATGCAGTGATCATGCAAGAACAGACCGAAAGCACAGAACACGGTATTCGCTTCACCGCGCCGGTACGACTGAACCAGAATATTCGCCGTACTGGCGAAGATATTCGTTGTGGCGATGCCGTGGTCGCACAAGGTGAAAAACTGACATTGCCACATTTACCGGTACTGGCTTCCCTGGGTATTGCACAAGTCGAGGTGTGTCGCCGTCTGAAAGTGGCAATTTTCTCGACCGGCGATGAGCTGCGTGAACCGGGCCAACCGCTGGAAAATGGCCAGATTTACGATAGCAACCGTCTGACCATCCGTTTAATGCTGGAAAAACTCGGTTGCGAGATCCTCGATTTGGGAATTATCCCTGACGATCCGCAAGCACTGCGTAACGCATTTCACCAAGCCGATAACAATGCCGATTTGGTGATCACCTCCGGTGGCGTATCCGTTGGCGAAGCGGATTACACCAAAGAAATTTTGGATGAAACTGGGGATATCGGTTTTTGGAAGCTGGCCATTAAACCGGGCAAACCCTTTGCCTTTGGTCGTTTGCAGCACGCTTGGTTCTGTGGTTTACCGGGTAATCCGGTATCTGCGGCCGTCACCTTCTATCAACTGGTGCAGCCGTTGATTGCCGCCTTAAGTGGCCACACCGCTTACCAAGCGCCACAGCGTTTTCAGGTTCGCTGCGACAGCAACCTGAAAAAAACGCCGGGCCGACTGGATTTCCAACGCGGAATTTTGCGCAGCCAAGTGGATCCACACACCGGCCAAACAGAGTTGAGCGTCACCAGCACCGGTCATCAAGGCTCGCATGTGTTTAGCTCATTTACCGGCGGTAACTGCTTTATCGTGCTGGAGCAAGAGCGTGGTGCGGTCACGGCCGGTGAATGGGTTACTGTCGAGCCGTTTAACGCCCTGTTGGGAGGCTGAACTTGATGACGCATACCGATGCTAACTCAACGCCACACTTTCCTAGCGTTACGCTCAGCCATGAAGAAGAGCTGCGCTACAATCGGCAAATAGTGCTGCGCGAATGTGATTTTGCTGGGCAAGAAGCGCTGAAAGGCGCGTCAGTGCTGATTGTCGGTCTCGGTGGTTTGGGCTGTGCGGCAGCCCAGTATCTGGCGGCTGCGGGCATCGGTCACCTGACGCTGCTAGACTTTGATCATGTGTCTCTGTCTAACCTACAGCGGCAAATTCTGCATACTGACGCGCGGATCGGCCAAGCCAAAGTCACATCTGCCGCGCAGAGCCTGCAGAGCATCAATCCGTACGTGCAGCTGACACCCATTTGTGCACAATTAGAGGATGATGACTTATCTGCACTGATTGCCCAGCAGCAGATTGTGTTGGACTGCACCGATAACGCGCCAACACGCAATCAACTCAATCGTCTGTGCGCGCAGCATCGTGTGCCGCTGGTATCTGGCGCGGCGATTCGGATGGAAGGACAAGTCAGCGTATTCACCTACGCGCCGGGTACGCCTTGCTATCGCTGTCTGAGCCGTCTGTTTGGTGAACATGCCGGTAGCTGCATGGAAAATGGGATCTTATCGCCCGTGGTGGGACTGATTGGCAGCCTACAAGCGACCGAATGCATCAAACTACTCACGGGGATGGGAACGCCATTAACCGGTCGTCTACTGCTGGTGGATGCGCGGATGATGCAGTTTCGAGAGATGAAGCTGAATCAGAATCCGCAGTGTGATGTCTGTGGTGGCAATGCGCCGCGTTAATCGCTCTATCAATACAGCCAATACAGCGATGATTAATACTGCGCCTACCTAAACTAATTAGCGCTCTTGGGGCTATCTTCTATCCCTTATCTCCTAGAGCGCTTATATTCCCTTGAGTGCCCTTATCCCCTAGAGCGTTTAGTGCGCTAATTGAATGATTTTTGCAATTTCGCTAATTCACGAGCTCGCTTGCTAGACCGTGCCCCCATCCACCAAACCGGCGGCTTTAATGTAAGCCAATACGGTATCGTGCAGATGCAAGTCCAGTTGACTGAGTGCGCGATAGGAAATACGTGCCAGCAACGGTTGTCCAGCACAACTCAGTTGCACCATCACCATGCCCTGTTGCGGCTGACCGATACAAGTCACTTGGCACTGCAAGGCATTTTGCAGACTTGAGCCGTGTAACGGCGCGCGCGATAAAATCACTTCCCGCGCCATCACGCGCAGCAGTAAACGCGCATCCGTTCGAATATCACCGGGAATACGCAACGTTTGACCGCCACAGCTGGCTAAGATTTGTCGTCCATCATGATCATAACCACTGACTGTGGTTTCCAACAGCACAGCCGCATCAGGGTGCTGCGCCAGTGATAGCGCCGGATCGGCGAATAAGCTCACCGGTGAGCCTGTGGCTTCCACGCGGCCTTGATGCAATAGCACCACCTGACGACAAAGCGTGACTACCTCTTCCATCGCATGGCTGACATACAACATCGGCAAAGCCAGTTCACGACTTAAGGCGGCAATCTCATCAAGTAAAAGCCGGCGCGCATGATGATCGAGTGCTGACAAAGGTTCATCAAGCAATAACCAGCGCGGCGTGGCCATCAAAGCGCGAGCCAGCGCTACCCGCTGTTTTTGCCCGCCGGATAACGCTCGCGCTGGCATATCCAGCAACGCGCTAAACCCTAGTCGCTCGGCCAATTGCGCCGGTTCAGGGCTATTTCCTTTCGCAAAACGCGCAGCCAGTTGCAGGTTTTCCTGTACCGTTAACCAGTGAAACAAACGGCTATCTTGAAACACCATGCCTGCTGAACGCTGCTCGGGCGGTAAACTTTGCGTGCCGTTTTGCCAGCACACCTCACCGCAGTGGATCTGACCTTGCTGCGCCGGAATTAGACCCGCCAGAATGCGCAGCAACGTACTTTTACCGGCACCGCTGTGGCCGATGATGCCGTGGATCCCCTCCTCCGGCAGTGTAAAGGCAGCCTGCAAGCTAAAATCCGGCAGCCTATGCGTGATATCAACCTGCAACATTACTGAAACCGCCTTTGCTGACGTTTTTGCAGCACGCCATACACCAAGGTCAGCAGCACCACGGAAAACAGTAAGAGCCCTCCGGCCAGATAATGTGCGCTTTGGTAATCCATCGCTTCCACATGATCAAAGAGCGCAATCGACAGCACCTGAGTCTGCCCCGGAATATTACCGCCAATCATCAGCACCACGCCGAATTCTCCCAAGGTATGGGCAAAGCTCAAGGTCGCAGCGATGATAAAGCTCGGTAGCACCATCGGCACCACGATATGGCGAAAACGGGCCAAACGCCCCATACCGAGAGTTGCCGCCACTTCCAGCTCTTTATCCCCCATATTCACAAACGCGCTTTGTAAGGGTTGCACCGCAAAAGGCAGCGAATAAATCACGGAGGCCAGCACCAAACCGGTGAATGAAAACGCCAGAGTATGCCCAGTCATCTCCAGCCACCAATGACCGGGCAATGAGCGAGGTGAGAAAGCCAGCAGCAAGTAAAAACCCAGCACTGTCGGCGGCAGCACCAAGGGCAAAGCGACCAATGATTCAATCAGCGGACGAATACGCGAACGACTTCGCGCCAACCACCACGCCAACGATGGTGCCAGCAGCATCAAGATCAACGTGGTAGTCGCAGCCAGCCGTAAGGTCAGACGAACCGCCAGCCAATCAGCCTCCGACATCATCGCCTCCCACGCGCGCTACATTACTGCGCCAAATAGCCATGCGACTCAATCAGGCTACGGGCGGCATCGCTACGCAGAAAGTCGGCAAACGCCTTGGCCGCCTTAGGCTGCGAGCTTGACGCCAGAATCACCGCCTGCTGTTCAATGGCCGGATAGGCATCGGCGGGCAGCAACCAAACTTGCCCTTGCGGGTGCGCCATTTTCACATTCGGATAAGCCACCAGCCCCATGGGCGCATTGCCGGTTTGCACAAATTGATACGTCTGGGCAATATTGGCTCCGGTGACCAGCGTCAGGCCGGCAATATTCCACGCCCCATTCTGCTCTAACCAGTATTGCGCAGCCGCACCGTAAGGCGCCGTTCGTGGATTCGCGATGGCTAATTTCCCCAGCCACAGCTTAGGATCGGTACCCACTGGTGTGCCGGTATTCCATAGCGCCAACTGGCCACGAGCATAAGTAAAGCGCGAGTTAGGAACTATCCGCCCTTCCTTTTCTAAACGCTCTGGGCGTTCACTGTCCGCCGACAAGAACAGATCAAACGGCGCGCCGTTCACAATCTGCTGATACAGCACACCGCTAGAGGCTGACGAGATGGCAACCTGTTCGCCCGTTTGCTGCTGAAATTGCGTCGCCAACTGTTCTAATGTGGGCTTAAAGTTCGCCGCAACCGCCACTTTCAACGTGGCCGCATTCGCCGGTGACAGGCTAAATATCGCCACCACAGCCAATGTGCTGGCCGCAACGCGCCCTTTGTGTAGTCTGTTGTAGATCATCGGTGTGCTTATTCGCTTTGCCATCTGCGTGCTGCCTCCTGATCACTGGTTTTGGCTTCCACCCAGCGCGCGCCGTCTGGCATCTGCTCTTTTTTCCAAAAAGGTGCCCGCACCTTGAGATAATCCATAATGAATTCTGCTGCTGCGAATGCCGCCAAGCGGTGGCCACTGCTAACCCCGACATACACAATCTGCTCACCGCTGCCGAGCTCACCCACGCGATGAATCAGGCTGACACGGCCTAGCGGCCAACGTGCACGCGCTTCGCTGATAATGTCGCGCAGAGCTTTATCGGTCATCGCCGGATAATGCTCCAAGTGCAGGCCGTTCACGCTGCCTTGCTGACTGTGATTGCGCACTTTGCCGGTAAAGGTCACCACCGCGCCACAGCTGTCGTCCTGATTTAGCCACGTGTATTCGGCAGCAATATCAAAATCGTCTTCACTGACCCGAATTCGGGTTTCCTGTACCTGCATCTGCTTAACCTCCAGTAACCGGTGGGAAAAAGGCCACTTCATCCCCGTCTTGCAGCGGGTGAGATAATGACGTCAGCGTCTGGTTAACAGCCACCAGCAGATTTTCTTTATCAAGCGCCAGTGCCCAGCGCTCACTCCGCGCCGCCAAGGCCGCACGCAACAATTCAGCGGTAGCATAGGTTTCAGCCACCTCAATTTCACCGGTGTCGGTCAACTCGCGCACCTGCGCAAAAAATAACACCCGAATCATGATGCCTCCGCGGTGAATGTCCCGGACTTACCGCCGGTTTTAGACAGCAGACGCACATCGGTGATCTGCATGTCCTTTTGTACGGCTTTGCACATGTCATAGATGGTCAACGCTGCCACCGAGGCGGCAGTCAACGCTTCCATCTCTACGCCGGTTTTACCCGTCAGACGACACACACTCTCAATTCTCACCCGATTACGCTCCGGCTGGGCTTCCAGCTGCACTTCCACTTTGGATAACAGCAGTGGATGGCACAGCGGGATCAGTTCCCACGTACGTTTGGCGGCCATGATGCCGGCAATACGCGCGGTGGCAAATACATCCCCTTTCGGATGCCGCCCTTCCACGATCATGGCCAACGTTTCTGCGTGCATTTCAACGCAGGCTTGCGCTCTGGCTTCACGCACGGTTTCCGCTTTACCGGAAACGTCCACCATATTGGCTTCGCCCCGTTCGTTCAGGTGGGTTAATTGAGTCATGCTCCTGTCCTTTTCCGTGTTGGCGAAATTACTGCTGCAGATGCGGCATGAAGTTACATGGGCGATGACGCGCATCCAGCTGATCAGCAATGATCTTTTCCCACGCAGTACGGCAAGCGCCCGTAGAACCCGGCATCACGAAAATGGCAGTGTGGTTCGCAAAACCGGCCAGCGCACGTGATTGGATCGTAGAGGTGCCAATTTCCTGATAAGAAATCTGACGGAACAACTCACCAAAGCCTTCCACTTCTTTATCAAACAGTGGACGCAGCGCTTCTGGGGTAGAATCGCGGGAAGTAAAGCCGGTACCGCCGGTGACAAGAATAGCCTGCACGCTTGGGTCGGCAATCCACTGTGAAACCACGGCGCGCAGCTGGTACACGTCATCTTTCACGATGCGCTTATCTGCCAGACGGTGTCCTGCGGCCAGCGCCGCCTCAACCAGATATTGGCCGGAAGTATCGTTCTCTTCGGTGCGGGTATCTGACACAGTCAGTACAGCAATGCTGGCTGGCATAAATTCAGCGTGGGCGTGTCCCATGGGTAACTCCTTCATGATGAGTGCGATGTTGTGTGATAAGGCAGCCTTGCCTGCCCAATCATGACTTTTGGCAGTACGTTTTTATTCCGTACGCTTTATTCACTGCGTTTTGTATCTACTTGGTTTTAAATCGGGTTTTATCGTGTTTTTTAAAGCTTGATTCAGCGCCAACCTGACTGACTACCGACAGCGGCAATGACATGCACGACTTACCCGCCGATCGACGCCAAATGTGGTGTCTGACCGCTATTGCCCTCATGCAAGAAATGGCTCTGCTTTTTATGCAGCAGAGCATCTTGCACGCGTTGGCGCAGTAAAGGTAATTGGCTGTCATCTTCCAGCAAATCACGTAGCGGGATGCCATCATCACCAAACAGGCACAAATGCAGTTTTCCGGTCGCCGAAACCCGTAACCGGTTACAGCTGGCACAAAAATCCTTCTCATACGGCATGATCAGGCCAACTTCGCCCTGATAATCGGGATGCGTAAAGATTTGCGCCGGACCGGCATTGTAGCTGCGCGGTTTAAGCTGCCAGCCATTGAGTAGCAGCTTGTCGCGGATCACCGAGCCAGAAATATGATGGTCACGAAACAGCGAGGTCATCTCGCCGGTTTGCATCAGCTCGATAAAACGCAGCTGCAACGGACGATGACGGATCCACGCCAGAAACTGATCCAGCTGATGATCATTTAAGCCTTTCATCAGCACGGTGTTCACTTTCACTTGCGGATAACCGGCCTCGAAAGCGGCATCAATGCCCGCCATTACTTGGCTAAAGCGATTTTCACCGGTGATTTGATGAAACTGGCGCGGGTCGAGACTGTCTAGACTGACATTCACCGACGTAATGCCCGCCTCTTTCCACAGCGGGACATCACGGGCCATACGATAGCCATTGGTGGTCACCGCCAAGGCACGTAAACCCGGCAATTCGCTAATCGAAGAGGCGATAGAGATAAAGTCGCGACGCAATGTCGGCTCACCACCGGTCAGACGGATCTTGTCTGTGCCCAGCGCAATAAACGCCTGAGCAATCCGGCGAGCTTCATCGGCGCGCAGAAATGAGGTATTCGCCTGCGCCCGATAACCGTCCGGCAGGCAATAGCTGCAACGAAAGTTGCAGACATCTGTGATCGACAAACGCAGGTAATAGAACCCGCGGTCAAACGTGTCTTTGAGTTGCTGCACCTGAAAACACCTTTCCAATGTCGGGAGGCCCGGTAATTTCTCACCGAACCCGGTAGCATCATCTGTGCTACGGCCGTCATGCCCTATTCTGTGTGCCTGAATGAGTCAAGCTGCTGCAGAACGTAGGCAAAAGCGGCTTCGGAGTTTTTGGCGGCAATGTCCACTGCGTTGAGTGTGCGTTACGACATAACCACAATAAAATAACGTCTCTTCGCATTGTAAATAAAGCGTCCCTGAACTGACAATGAGAATGTGGAATATTGTTTTGGTAATCACACTCTCTTAGGGCAAGTGCTGTTTTATACAGCAATTCAGGCGATTACTGCGCTTTATCAAATCAATAGCCGAAAATGAAAAAGCCGCACCTCATGCTGTGCGGCTTTGGATGGAACTTAACACGTTAGGAGTGGCGTTTTGTACGTTATCTGTGCGTTATTTGCGCATTAAAAGCCGTTAAATCCGGTAAACGTGGTCACCAGCAGATACAAGTTGATGGTAATCACCACTACCGCAATCAGACGACCAGCGGCTTGTGTCAGCGGCTTGTTAGTTAAATCCCCCATCAATTGGCGATCGCCGGTAAAGCGCAGCAATGGAATCAAGGCCAGTGCAATACCAAAGCTGAGGAATACCTGACTCATCACCAACACGTGAGTGGCGTTCATCCCACACCAGATCACGATAAAAGATGGCAGCATAGTCACCGCGCGGCGTACCCACAGTGGAATGCTAAAGTTCACAAAGCCCTGCATCACCACTTGTCCAGCTAAAGTCCCCACCACGGTGGATGACAAACCCGCCGCAACCAAACTTAAGCCGAAGATCACTGCCGCCGCCTCACCCAGCAATGGATGCAAAGTCTGGTACGCTTGCTCCAACTCCGTAATACCGGTGTGACCAGCAGAGTAGAAAGTCGCAGCCGCTACCGCCATCATGGCGATGTTCACAAAACCGGCGATGGTCATCGCAACCGCAACATCCATTTTAGTCGCCGCATAACGCTCTTTGCGATCTTCACGACTGCCCCGCTGAGTCAACGCTGAATGCAGATATACCACGTGCGGCATGATAGTCGCCCCCAACACACCGGCAGACAAAATCAGTGCGTTTTGATCCGGCAATTGTGGTTTCACCATATGCCAGCCCAACTCGGAGATATCTGGGCGGGAGAAGATTAATTCACAAACATAGGCCCCCGCCACAAACATTAAAAACAATCCGATGATGATTTCCAGCGGCTTTTGCCCATGTTGCTGCAAAGCCAGAATCAATACAGTAGCAAGACCAGTCAAAATCGCGCCATCAAACAGCGATACACCAAATAACAACTTGAAACCGATTGAGGCGCCGATGAATTCAGCCAAATCAGTGGCAATGGCAATCAGCTCGGCTTGAATCCAGTAAAACCACACCAGCGGACGCGGGTAACTAGCTCGAATGTGCTCGGCTAAGTTCTGACCCGTTGCAATACCCAGCTTTGCAGAAAGCAGCTGAATCAGCATCGCCATGGCATTGGCCCATACCACCACCCACAGCAACTGGTAGCCAAATGTAGAGCCGGCTTGAATGTTGGTGGCGAAGTTACCCGGATCGATATAGCCAATCGCGGTAATAAAAGCAGGCCCCATCAGAGCGAGTTTGATTTTTCTGGCCCGCCGTGGTGCGGGTACTGCAACTGGTAATGTAGTCATGAGCCGATCTCCCTTGCATGAGATCTGCATTACACACTAAATGATAATGATTATCAATAGCAATTATTGTATCGACCGATGTCCCGCTATCTCGGGATATGTCTCGCTAGATGTCTGTAGTACTGAGCGTATCGCTCACTTCTATCGTCCACTGCCTACGATTACCGACCAATTACCGACTCACTACACAACTGATACAGAACTCGCTCAATGGCAGGCTTACTTCGAATGCCGACTAAAGTAAGGTTACAGGCTCTATCACTCTCTTTATATCAGCATTAAAACACAACGTTCCATTATGTTTTGGGATAAAACGCTACATCCTATCTATACTGATCTATGCCGCTCCGTGAGTTCACGCCTCTTGCTGAGTCACTTTTTTCTCTACCCAAAAGAGACGGAGCACTGCGGTACACCTTTAGTCGTTTTTACTGGAGAATCAATGATGAAATATGCAGCTCTCAGCCTAGCATTACTGCTTGGGCTCTCTGGTAACTCACTTGCCGCCGAACCAGAACAGACACAAGACAACAGCACTGAGCCTTGCTCTAATGTACGCAATACCGATGACAATGACACTCCATGGAGTGGCTCCGAACGCTGTAATGACAGCAGTGGCGCCGAATCTGATTATTCCGACTCCTCCAGCAGCGATGAGTCATCGGTAACCCCAGATCAACCTGCGCCAATGGCCAATTAGGCTTGCAGCCCTCACAGGTTCATCACATACAGCCTTGCGTAAGCAACTTATCGGTGTAAAGCAGCACACAAAGCACATACTCGATAAGACAACATGGAAGAAACGCAGGCTGTTTTCTTCAGCATTATGCACAGCCCCTCTTGTGCTTACACGATATCAACGAATTTCTTACACCAGACTGATACCAAGGGGTTACGCGAATACCCGTATCCCATCGCAAAATTAAAATACTATGCCGATTATGATTAATTAATCATGCCAATTGAATAGCGATAAATTCATTCTAAAACACAATATTCATCATCACAGCATTGATAATAACGGGCAAAACAAATATGCGGATTTTATAAATCCACCTTGATTATCAGTATGCTAACTCACTTACCTCACAGGAAATAATCATGCGGCTCATAATTAGACAATGAAGTCATATTTTGACGTACTTGTTTACCGGATTTGTATCTCTCAAAAAGCCTGCATTCACGGCACTCCGCTATACTGCTCGCCTCTGAACGGTATCCGCTAAGGCCATATAAGAATGAACGTAGTAATCTATTTGATAGCAGCATGTTGTTTTTTTGATCTTTGCAGTACTCTACTGCCGCAGACTTTTTCGCACTTTACAAATCTTATCCTTTCTTCCATTTTATTTTAAAAACCAGACGCTAGAATAAACCCTTTTCAGTCGCAGGTATTTTCCGATCCCGGCCTGATAAGTGACATATCAGATACCAGTAAATAACATCCACAATTTTAAGACTACTAGACAGATATGAGTTCGGTTTATTCCCTGTTTCACTCCAAATTCATGATTGACCTTGCCACGTTGGCGGTCATCTCACTGGCCGCTCTGGCCTTATGGTTCTTTTTCCTCAAGCGTAAGCACAGTGGCCGTCATCGACGCAAAACGGTCACCGCAGTGATCACCTGCATCTCTTCTATCGTGCTATGGGGCATCATCGCGCTAACGGTTACCGAGATCATTTACTTACTGCTGCATCACTTTACCGAGCTTTATACCGGTTGGATCAGCACCACGAATGTTATCTTGCTCTCGGCTATCACCATTAAGTATGTGTTTGCCCTGATTAGCCAAATCGAGGCGTCACTGATTGCCAAAGGCAATGACATCACGACCTCCAAGGCCATTTCACGCCTGTTGAAATCCGTGACTGTACTGATCCTGATTCTGATGGCCGGTCAACACTTTGGCCTGAGCGTTTCTGGTTTGATGACCTTCGGTGGTGTTGGCGGTATCGCCATCGGTTTGGCCGGTAAAGACATCATCAGCAATTTTTTCTCTGGCATCATGCTGTACTTCGATCGCCCGTTTAATGTGGGAGATTGGATCCGCTCACCAGACCGTAATATTGAAGGCACCGTGGCCGAGATTGGTTGGCGTCTAACTAAAATTAATACCTTCGACCATCGTCCGCTGTATGTGCCGAACTCGGTATTTTCATCCATTAGCGTGGAAAACCCGGGTCGGATGACTAACCGCCGCATCAAAACCGAGATTGGCCTGCGCTATGAAGACGCCAAGCTGGTTCGCGTGATTGTCGATGACATCCGCACCATGTTGCAAAATAATCCGGATATCGATACTACTCAGACACTGCTGGTGTACATGAACGAGTTCGCGGACTCCTCCATCAACATCATGGTGTATTGCTTCACCAAAACCACGGTGTGGGCAGATTGGCTGAAAGTTCAGCAAGATGTGTACTTGGATATCATCGATATTGTGCACGCCCGCGGCGCAGATATGGCATTCCCAAGTCAAACGCTGTATCTGGAAAAAGAATAAACGTCACCCACGCATTTTGCGCTAAAACAATTTGCACTAACACAATGCCGACCTGAAGGTCGGCATTGTTTTTTATAACCTAACAGACTGTATTAAAAGAGATATTCTGGTGCGCTGACTGGCAATCTGATTGATTGCGATCATACTAACTCACAATAACGCCCTCGATTTACTCCATCACCGTCTTGGAGGTAAACAGCATGAGCAATATCACTGAGTCTGCCGGTCTCATCGACATTGCCAAATATCTCAAGCGCATGCATGGTTACAGCGATGCCGAAGCCCTTGTCGAAGCTAAAGAGGTATTAGCCGGATTTCAGGACATGTCATCACATGGAATTATCAAAGGCTGGTATTTCGATGCCGAAGGCCATCTGGAATTATTGCCCAACGAACGGATTAAATAACCGGCAGATACAAGGCAGAACGTGCGGTAAATCAATATTCTGGATTGTGTTTTGCCGGATTGTTTTTTAAGGTTACGCCACTTCGAGTATCTTTACTCTTACCTCTTCAAGAAATAATAAAACTTATGCGTAACCCGATGCTTGCAGATCTGAACCATGTGGTAGCCATTGGTGGTGGACATGGTCTAGGCCGTGTCCTCTCGTCGCTGAGCTTTTTAGGTCACCGCCTTACCGGTATTGTCACTACCACCGATAACGGCGGCTCCACCGGCCGGATCCGCACCTCTGAAGGCGGCATCGCATGGGGAGATACCCGTAACTGTATTAACCAGTTGATCACCGAGCCAACCATTGCGTCGGCCATGTTTGAATATCGGTTTGCCGGCGAAGGCGAACTGTCTGGCCATAATCTGGGTAATTTGATGCTCAAGGCGCTAGATGACTTGAGCGTCCGTCCGTTAGATGCCATCAATCTGGTGCGCCGCTTACTGAAAGTAGATGCGCACATCATCCCGATGTCGGAAGAGCCTGTCGACTTGGCCGCCGTCTGTGCCGATGGTATGTCAGTGTTTGGTGAGGTCAATATCGATGCACTCACCGAATTACCAGTATCACTGCAATTGGTGCCGGAAGTCAGTGCCACGCGTGAAGCCATTACCGCCATTGAACGCGCTGATTTGATTTTAATTGGCCCGGGCAGCTTTATGACGAGCCTGCTGCCACCTCTGCTTAACCGTGAGATAGCAACTGCACTGTCTAACGCCACCGCAGCCCATGTGCTGTATATCGGCAATCTGGCCAAAGAGCACAGCCCGGCGGCACAGCTGAATATCGCGGAGAAACTGCAGATTATCGAGCGCCACATTGGCCGTCGTTGCATTACTGGTGTGATTGTCGGTCCGCATATTGATGTCAGCGTGTTGCGTGATGAGGATGGTCCAAAACGTCGCATCGTTCAAACGCAATTGGAAGCTGACGATATTCCGTATCGTCACGATCGTAACTTGCTCAAGCAAGCGATCGAGCAAGCACTGCAGATCAATCCGCTGAATTGACGTTGCACGTTGATGCTTAAGCCAACCGACGTTTAGATAGCAGAAAAAAGAAAGGCATTGTTAGGATAACCAACAATGCCTTTTTTATGCGTCTCACTATTCACACATCACGCATCAAGAAGTTTTTATAAACGCCTCTCGCAGTGCCTGCAGCTGATCGCGGATCCCCGCCGCTTCCTCAAACTCCAGATTCTGCGCATGTTGATACATCTGTTGCTCCAGCTCACGCATCTTCTGCTCCGCCTCTGCTGGCGAATGCACCTGATAGCTAGCCTCAGACTCAGCCACTTTACGGCCTTTGGATTTCTGGCGACCTTTATTGCTAACCCGCCCTCCGACATCCAGAATATCGGCCACGGCTTTATTCAGCCCTTGCGGCGTAATCCCGTTACGTTCGTTAAACGCTTGTTGTTTCTCACGACGACGTTCTGTTTCACCAATCGCACGCGCCATTGATGGCGTAATCCTATCACCGTACAAAATCGCCTTACCGTTAAGGTTACGTGCCGCACGACCAATGGTCTGAATCAATGAACGTTCGGAGCGCAAGAAGCCTTCTTTATCCGCATCCAGAATCGCGACCAGCGACACCTCCGGCATATCCAGCCCCTCACGCAGCAGGTTAATCCCCACCAGCACGTCAAACAGGCCAAGACGCAGGTCGCGAATGATCTCCATCCGCTCGACAGTATCAATATCTGAGTGCAGGTAGCGTACCTTCACATCATGCTCTTCCAGATATTCGGTCAGATCTTCGGCCATGCGTTTGGTCAGCGTGGTGACCAGTACCCGTTCATTAATCGCCGAGCGCAAACGGATCTCCGACAGCAAATCATCCACCTGAGTGGTTACCGGACGCACTTCCACCACCGGATCCAACAAGCCCGTCGGACGCACCACTTGCTCGATCACCTCGCCGCCAGATTTCTCCAGCTCATACGCCCCCGGCGTTGCCGATACATAAATGGTCTGCGGAGCCAGCGCCTCAAACTCATCAAATTTCAACGGGCGGTTATCCAACGCCGATGGTAGACGGAAACCATAATCCACCAGCGTTTCTTTACGCGAACGGTCACCTTTATACATAGCGCCGATTTGCGGCACCGTAACGTGTGACTCATCGATAATCAGCAAGCCATCAGCAGGCAGATAGTCAAACAAGGTTGGAGGCGGCTCGCCCGGATTACGGCCAGAGAGGTAGCGCGAATAGTTTTCAATGCCTGAGCAATATCCCAGCTCATTCATCATCTCAATATCAAACAGCGTACGCTGACTGATGCGCTGCTCTTCCAGCAACTTGTTGTTATCCAGCAAGACCTGCTTACGCTCGACCAACTCGACCTTGATCTTCTCGATCGCCTCTAAGATCTTCTCGCGGGGCGTCACATAGTGAGTTTTCGGATACACGGTATAACGCGCAACATCCTGCTGCACTTGCCCAGTCAGCGGATCAAACAATGACAAGCGTTCAACCTCGTCATCAAACAGCTCCACACGCACCGCATGTTCGTCTGATTCTGCCGGATAAATATCAATCACTTCGCCACGCACACGGAAAGTCCCGCGTTGAAATGCCTGATCGTTGCGGGTGTATTGCAGCTCTGACAAACGACGCAGGATAAAACGCTGATCTAGCGTATCGCCACGGCGCAAGTGCAACATCATTTTCAGGTAGGAATCAGGATCGCCCAGACCATAAATCGCCGACACCGAAGCCACCACCACCACATCACGTCGCTCCATCAGCGCTTTCGTGGCAGACAAACGCATCTGCTCGATGTGATCGTTGATCGATGCATCTTTCTCGATAAAGGTATCGGTACTCGGCACGTACGCTTCTGGCTGATAGTAGTCGTAGTAGGAAACGAAGTATTCCACGGCGTTATGCGGGAAGAAGGCTTTCATCTCGCCGTACAACTGAGCGGCCAAGGTCTTATTGGGCGCCAAGATCATGGTGGGCCGATTAAGGCTAGCAATCACATTTGCCGCAGTGAAGGTCTTACCGGAGCCGGTTACCCCCAGCAAGGTCTGGTGCGCCAACCCTGCGTCGAGGCCATCGATCAACTGGCGGATCGCTTCCGGCTGATCGCCTGCGGGTGCAAACTCAGATACCAGCTCAAAGTTTTTACTCATACCTACCTGCTATATCATCTCGTTTGTCTCGGATATAACGGTATTATGCGCGGCTCCCCGCAGAAATTCGAGCGCTATCCCATCGCTGATTTAGACGGCGCGATGATTTGCTCAGCCAGCAGCATCCCCACAAACCTTACCCTGGCGAGCCACTGATGAAAAAAGCCCGAATACAGCCAGCACTGGGAAATTTTTGCGGCCAAATCGTAGCCTCGTCGGTGCGTTTTACACACTCAGTGCCTTTGTAATCTCTTTCTCTTATCCTCTTCTGCACATCTGCTTCTGCACATCTGCGCGCAGTCAAAAACAGTTGAAAGGAAATCCTGTTATAGATAAACCTTACTAAGGGCAATGTACGAATTCTTATTTTCTACAATATTGCATTATTCGATATGCAATCATGCGCGTTATCTAATTTAAATATGGCTGTCATTAAAGCGTAATTATTACCCATAATTACTTATTGAGTTTGCCCTTTAGTGAACAAAAAACAGAACTCAAAATTGGTGAGCAATAAACAGTAGCGCTCATTTGCACCCATAAACATAATGCTATGGCCAACCTGTGCTTAATCACCTGCTCAATTTACCATCAAATAGTTCCCTCTTTATTTTGTTGTTCGGCGCTGTAACCGATTACTTTTCGCGTTAACTAACGGGTTAGCAGACACAGCTGACATGCATGTCTGTATACTGACAGCGCAGGGTCAAAAAGACGCCACTGCTGTGCGCTACATCACAGAAAAATTACACGCCCCTCACCTCGTTCTTACAGCTGTGTCTGACAAAAAGCGTCGAGGTGTCTTAACCCAGAGAAAACGTGGGCTGTATGGAATTGTCTAAATATAGCCCACACACTTATCCACAGATTTAGTGGATAACTTTTGGTGAACAACAGAAAAAAACAGAAGTCAACACAATAAATATTGTTTTATATCAACAAATTAATCAGTTGATAAAATCCGTCTTCGCGACAGTTTAAGGCTTGACAAATCACGCCAAAGCAACAAATTACGCTCTCGCTTTACAGTTTTGTTACAGCCCACAAAGGGAAATTGGATAACGGCTCACGAATTAGACAGCGCGACAATAGCAACTGCACATCATCGGCTAGCGCTAGCAGCATTTAATCGAAGCCGACAAACGGCTAGCGACAGAAAAAAGGATTTTTGGGCTCATATCATATCGTGACGAGCTGATATGTAATATCCTTGAAAAATATCAGAGAAGTTTGCGAGCGGAGTCACGCAACAATTCAGGGCATAAAATAATAAAGCTCAATAGGCTGATATAATAAAATCATCTGTATTCTGTTAAAGAGAAAATGAATTCGATGAATATAGCCCTGTCCCGTTCAGCTGCTATTTGGCGTGCTCTCTTGTGTTTTGTGTTAACCACAGGTGTTGTTTATATTCAAAGTGCATATTCATTGTCTTTAAGCATTAGCATTCCTGCAATATTGCTTATTTGTGGCACATTACTCACTCTGGAAATAATGCAAAACCAGAAAAACGCTTCTGAACGTTTGATTAAGCTGGAGCAAAGTCTGAATATGGCTGCCAGTGCCGGCGAAATTCCAGAAGCGAAATTAGCGGCAAAATATGCGCAAGGTTGGCGACAAGAAAAAACCGAGTTGGAGCATCGCCTCGACCTGATTGCTAAAGACGTGAACCGCGATCCACTCACTGGCTTACCAAATCGTGCGAGCTTCATTCATCAGCTCTCGTTACTGCCTGAAAACGGGGCTAAGCACTGGTTAGCGCTGATCCACGCCACGCCTCTGACTGAGCTGAATCAACGCGGAGGATCCAAACTCGGCGATCTGTTCATTCAAGAGATCGCAGAACAATTAACTCTGCATGGCCTTCCCCTTGGACAGTTATACCGCTTTGAAGGTGCGATGTTCGCATGGGTCGCCTCGGCGCACCAAATTGAGCAGCCCGAGCGTCTTGCTGAGCGCTGCGCCCAAGCGCTGGAACAACTGGCGCAACGCCACCAAATCACACGAGCCGCTAATATCGCGTTTATCTCTTTCTACGGCAACCAGTGGGGTGCTGCACTGACTCAAGCAGAAGAGAGCCTGCGCATTGTCTCATCACTGCCCCATCGCTGCTGGCAAGTTGATCATACCGAACAGCCTCAAGTGGATGACTGGTTTAGCGAGTTAGATCAGCAAATCGCCAATGCGGATGTGGAGTTCAATATCCAGACCACGCTGAGCGTGAACGACAGCATGCCGAAATACCATGAGTTGTTCTCGCGCTTTACCTTCTCCAAAGGGGCGATGTCGACCGACAAAGTGATCGCGATGGCCGAATATCATGGTCGTATGGCACAGCTGGATATGATGCTGCTGACCAAGATCACCAGCATTTTGCAGGGTTTCAAAGGTGATGGGGTTTTGGCGGTTAACTTAGGCTTTCACACCATCAACGAACCGCAGTTTTTATATTGGTTAACTCAGTATCTGGAGAAAAACCCTGCAGTTACACCACACTTGGTGATGGAGATCCAAACGGAAGCGATCCAGACCTACCCTGACAATGCCGGCAAACTGATCACCTTACTGCACCAACATGGGGTGCGGGTATGTTTGTGTCATTTTGGCCAACAGCTTGATGGGTTAGCGTTGCTGTCACGTTATAAGCCATCATTTGTGAAGCTCGACCCACGTTATACCCGTGATATTGAAGCCAACAAATCTTTGCAGCAGGTATTACGTTTATTTATCGATACGCTGCATCGTTTAGGTACCAAAATCATTGCGGAAAATGTGGAAAAGCAAGAAGACAAAACCATGCTAGCGCATCTGCGCGTGGATGCGATTCAAGGCTATATCGTGGCGAAGCCTAAACCGGTGCAAGATTCCGAATTGTTGCGTATGGTAAGTTAATAAACTGATAATTATCATAATTTCAGCCTATCCCCTAAGAAACACGTGCCTTTATGGTGCGTGTTTCTTGTCCGCTTATTAGGGCGAAATCGATTGTCCGGTTGTCGGCAGAGTTATAATTGCCGATAATACCTCGGTTTTTTATCATGAAAGGTAGACCGGATGACTGAGTATCTTTTGCTGCTCATCGGAACAGTGCTCGTTAATAACTTTGTCTTGGTCAAGTTTCTCGGCTTGTGTCCTTTTATGGGCGTCTCCAAAAAGCTGGAAACGGCCATTGGAATGGGCTTAGCCACCACATTTGTTATGACGCTGGCATCGGTGTGCTCATACCTGATGGATCGCTTTATTCTGCTCCCGTTTGGCATCGGTTATCTGCGTACTCTTTCATTTATTCTGGTTATTGCCGTTGTCGTGCAGTTCACCGAAATGGTGGTGCGCAAAAGTAGCCCTGCGTTATATCGCCTGTTGGGCATTTTCTTGCCGCTAATCACCACCAACTGTGCGGTGCTGGGTGTCGCGCTGCTGAACACCAATCTGGCTCATAACTTTATGCAGTCTATCGTGTATGGCTTTGGCGCTGCGGTGGGCTTTTCTCTGGTATTGGTTTTGTTTGCCGCACTGCGCGAGCGTATTGCATTGGCCGATATTCCGGCCCCTTTTAAAGGCTCATCGATTGCATTGATTACCGCCGGACTGATGTCACTGGCGTTTATGGGCTTTACCGGACTGGTTAAATAAAAAATGATGACTCTGTTTTGGGCCGTGTTAGCACTGATCGGGCTAGCGCTGCTGTTTGGCGTATTACTGGGTTTCGCCTCCATCAAATTTAAAGTTGAAGCCGATCCGATCGTCGATCAACTCGATGCGATTTTACCGCAAAGCCAGTGTGGGCAATGTGGGTATCCTGGCTGCCGACCCTATGCCGAGGCGGTCAGCAATGGTGAGCAAATCAACAAGTGCGCCCCAGGTGGCGAAGCGGTTGTACTGAAAATTGCTGACTTGCTGGGCGTCGAGCCTCCTGCCGCAGATGCGAATGCAGAGAATGCCGAGCCACGCAAATTTGTCGCCTTTATTCACGAAGAACAGTGCATCGGCTGCACCAAATGTATTCAGGCCTGTCCGGTTGATGCCATCATCGGCTCGACTAAGTCAGTCCATACCGTTATTTCTGATCTCTGCACCGGCTGTGATCTGTGTGTTGCCCCCTGCCCGACGGATTGCATTGAAATGCAGCCGGTCAGTGTGACCCCCGACACATGGAAGTGGGATCTGAACACCATTCCAGTAAAGGTCGTTAGTTAAGTTATGTCCAGTGTGATTAAGGCCATCCAGAGCGGCCGTATTTGGGATTTTGACGGTGGGATCCATCCGCCGGAAATGAAGTCACAATCCAACAATACTCCGATTCGCCGAATCGATCTGGCGCCCTATTATGTCGTGCCACTGCAACAGCACGCGGGTCAAGCTGGCGATCTGATTGTTAAAACCGGTGAAAAGGTTCTCAAAGGACAACCGCTGACGCAATATCACGGCGGCGGACGCATATTGCCAGTTCATGCCCCGACCTCAGGTACGATTGTCGCAATCGAGCCTCGCACCATCGCGCATCCTTCTGGACTCAGCGATCTTTGCGTGGTGATTGAGCCGGATGGCAACGACACGTGGGTCGAACGCGAACAGATTGAAGATTACCATCTGCTCTCCCCTGAGCAGTTGATTGCCAAGATTCGAGCGGCAGGTATTGCCGGTCTTGGCGGCGCTGGCTTCCCTACCGCAGCCAAGCTCACCGGCGGCGCAAACCTGATCAAATTGCTGATCATCAACGCCGCAGAATGTGAGCCTTATATCACCGCAGACGATCGCTTAATGCAAGATCGCGCCGATGAAATCATCGAAGGGATTCGGATCCTGCGCCATATTCTGCGCCCAGAGCAGGTCGTCATTGGTATCGAGGATAACAAGAGTCTGGCTATCGAAAGCCTGCGTAAAAGCCTTGATGGCAGCGAAGATATTCAGCTGCGCATTATTCCAACGAAATATCCGTCTGGTGGTGCCAAGCAACTCATCAAGATCCTCACGGGGATGGAAGTGCCTAAAGGCAAACACTCCTCAGCGATCGGTGTGTTGATGCAAAACGTCGGTACCGCCTTTGCCATTAAGCGCGCCATTATCGAAGGCGAACCACTGATCGAGCGTGTCGTTACCCTGACCGGTGATGCCATTCACGACAAAGGTAACATTTGGGCGCGTTTAGGTACGCCGGTGCAGCACCTGCTAAGCCACGCGGGTTATCGCCGCACCGCCGGGAATGGTCAGATCATCATCGGTGGTCCACTGATGGGCTTTAGCTTGCCGCATCTGGATGTTCCCGTGGTGAAGATCACCAACTGTATTTTAGCGCCTGGCGCTGCAGAATTTGGCGAAGAGCATGCCGAGCAGGCCTGTATCCGTTGCAGCTCCTGTGCGGATGCCTGTCCGGTTAATCTGTTGCCGCAGCAACTGTACTGGTTCAGCCGCGGTAAAGAGCATGACAAAGCACGCCAATACAACATTATAGATTGTATCGAGTGCGGTGCGTGTGCCTATGTTTGCCCGAGCAATATCCCGCTGGTGCAGTACTACCGCCAAGAAAAAGCAGAGCTGTGGGAGATTCGCCGCGAAGAGCGTAAGTCTGAAATCGCTAAACAGCGCTTTGAAGCCAAGCAACAACGTCTGCAACGCGAAAAAGAAGAGCGCGAACAGCGTGCCCAACAAGCCGCGCAAGCCCGTCGCGCCTCACAAACCAGCAGCGAAGGAGTTGATCCGGTACAAGCGGCATTGGCGCGTATTAAAGCCAAACAAGCACAAAGCGCCGCGCCAGAATCAGCAGTACCGTCAGCTGATGCACAGCCGATTCAACAATTACGTCCACTGACGCCGGATGCTGAAAGTGCCCCTGTGGTTGCCGATGACTCCATGGCTGCCGCACGCGAAGCGCGCAAACAACTGGCGCGAGAACAGCGTGCGCGTAAAGCTGCGCAGCAAAATGTGGAGTCATCAACAGCACCCGCGTCTAGTGTAGCAGACAGCAGTGAGAACACCGATCCACGCCAAGCGGCGGTAGCTGCTGCCATTGCTCGCGCCAAAGCACGTAAAGCCGCGCAAGAGCAAGGTGCTGATACCACAGCTGCAGCTAGTCACAACGAACCGGCAACCGTAGCACCGAATGCTGAAAGCACGGCAACGCCAAGCGATGCCACTGCCGAAGCGGTTGATCCACGCAAAGCGGCGGTAGCTGCCGCTATTGCTCGTGCTAAAGCGCGTAAAGCCGCGCAAGAGCAAGGTGCTGATACCACGGCCGCGGTTAATCATAGCGAACCGGTAGCCGAAGCGCCTAATGCTGAAAGCTCGACAGCGCCAAGCGATGCCACTGCCGAAGCGGTTGATCCACGCAAAGCGGCCGTCGCCGCTGCTATTGCTCGCGCTAAAGCGCGTAAAGCCGCGCAAGAGCAAGGTACTGATACCACAGCCGCCGTTAATCACAGCGAACCGGCAACTGTAGCGCCTAATGCTGAAAACACGGCAACGCAAAGCGATGCCACTGCCGAAGCGGTTGATCCACGCAAAGCGGCGGTAGCGGATGCCATTGCTCGCGCTAAAGCGCGTAAAACAGCACAAGAACAAGGTACTGATACCACAGTCGCCGCTAATTACAGCGAACCGTCAACTGTAGCGCTTAATGCTGAAAACACGGAAACGCCAAGCGATGCCACTGCGGAAGCGGTTGATCCACGTAAAGCGGCGGTAGCGGCTGCCATTGCTCGCGCTAAAGCGCGTAAAGCGGCACAGGAACAAGCAAAAACTCAGGCGAGTGAGGAATAAATGGTTTTCAAAATAGCAAGCTCCCCTTACACGCATAACCACCGCAGCACTAACGTCATAATGCGGCAGGTGATGCTCGCCTGTATTCCGGGTATCGCTGCGCAGTGCTACTTCTTTGGCTGGGGTAACCTGATCCAAATCCTATTAGCCATCGTGGTGGCCGTACTCGCAGAAAGCGCAGTGCTGCTACTACGCAAAAAGCCAGTGTGGAAAACCCTGCAAGACAGTACGGCAGCGCTGACCGGTCTGTTGCTTGGGATCTGTATCCCGCCACTCGCACCTTGGTGGATCATTGTCATCGGTACCTTGTTTGCCATCATTATTGCCAAACAGCTGTACGGCGGCTTAGGGCAAAACCTGTTTAACCCAGCGATGGTGGGCTATGTTGTCTTGTTGATCTCCTTTCCCGTACAGATGACCTCGTGGTTACCGGTTCTAGGATTACAAAGCGAACCGGTCAGCTTTATGGATTGCTTGAACGTCATCTTCACCGGCCATACCGGTGAAGGGAATACGTTGCATCAGCTGATGCTGGACATCGACGGCGTGACACAAGCCACCCCACTCGACACGCTGAAAACCAGCTTGAAAAACGGTCTGACTGCCCACGAAATCATGCAAAAGCCGATCTTCGGCAGTTTTGCCGGTTTAGGTTGGATGTGGGTCAACATCGGCTTTTTACTCGGTGGTCTGTATCTGCTGTACCGCAAAACCATCCAGTGGATGATCCCCGTCAGTTTCCTGCTGACGCTGACCATTGCTTCTACGATCGGTTGGCTGGTCGCGCCAGACGCAAGCGGCACGCCGCTGTTTGAATTGTTCTCTGGTGCAACCATGTTCGGTGCGTTTTTCATTGCAACTGATCCAGTGACCGCATCTACGACCTTCCGCGGTCGTTTGATCTTTGGTGCCGTGGTCGGACTGATGGTATACCTGATCCGGACTCTCGGCGGTTACCCTGACGGCGTCGCCTTTGGCGTACTGATCGCCAACATGGCCGTGCCGCTGATTGACCACTATACCCAGCCACGCGTATACGGACGCTAAGGAGTCTCCATGTTACCAACCATGCGCCGGCACGGTATTACGCTGGCCGTCTTTGCCTTGATTGCCGTTGGCACTGTCGTGGTCGTCAATCTGCTTACGGCAGATCGCATTGCCGAACAAACCAAGCAGCAGCAAAAGATCCTGCTCAATCAGGTATTGCCCTCTAACCTGTACAACAATGACCCTCTCAAAGAATGTGTCATGGTAACTGATCCCGCCCTGCTCGGCTCAGCCGTCCCACACAAAGCCTATCTGGCGCGTTTAGATGGCAAACCAGTGGCTCTGGCTATCGAAAGCACCGCGCCGAACGGCTATTCCGGTGCGATTCAGTTGATGGTTGGCGCAACCCTCAGTGGCGAATCGTTGGGGGTTCGCGTGCTCGAACACCACGAAACACCGGGCTTAGGAGATAAAATCGATCTGCGGATCTCTGATTGGATCTTAAGCTTTAAAGACAAAGTGCTGCATGACGATAACGACCCTCGTTGGGCAGTACGCAAAGATGGCGGCATGTTCGACCAATTTACCGGCGCGACAATCACCCCACGTGCCGTTGTCGGTGGCGTGAAGAACACGCTAATTTATGTCCGTCACCATGGTCAGGCGCTGTTTACTCAGCAACCTGATTGTGGCGAATAATTCACGGCCAGCATCACCGGAGTGTATATGAACAATTCACGTGACATTCTCGTTCAAGGTCTGTGGAAGAATAACTCGGCCCTAGTTCAGCTGCTCGGCCTGTGCCCTCTTTTGGCCGTGACCTCAACCGCGACCAACGCGCTAGGGCTGGGTCTGGCCACCATGTTGGTGCTGGTTTGTACTAACGTAGTGATTTCAGCGATTCGCCAGTGGGTGCCGAGTGAAATTCGGATCCCGATTTACGTCATGATCATCGCATCAGTGGTTACGGCAGTACAGCTGCTGATCAACGCCTATGCATTTGGACTGTACCAGTCACTGGGGATTTTTATCCCGCTGATCGTCACCAACTGTATCGTGATCGGTCGTGCCGAGGCCTTTGCCGCCAAGAACAACGTGGCTGACTCGGCACTCGACGGTTTCGCTACCGGTTTAGGCGCAACCTTAGCTTTATTTGTGCTGGGAAGCCTGCGTGAAATCATCGGTAAAGGGACGCTGTTTGATGGTGCCGATTTACTGCTGGGCTCATGGGCCAAAGTGCTGCGCATTGAGGTCTTCCATCTAGACAACAGTTTCCTGCTGGCCATCTTGCCTCCTGGCGCATTTATCGGCTTAGGTTTGATGCTTGCGGCCAAATACATGATCGACCAGCGCATGAAAAATCGCGCTGCCACGCCAGCGCCTTCAGCTTCGGCGGACGATCTGAAGAAAATTCACAGTTGTCATTAATCAAACACAGCTAAAGCGGCAGTAATGAATCAGAAGAAACGGATCGAGATCTTAGAACGCCTGCGGGCAGAGAATCCCAAACCTACCACTGAACTGAAATACAGTACGCCGTTTGAGCTGTTGATAGCGGTGATGCTGTCGGCGCAAGCCACCGATGTAAGTGTGAATAAAGCGACCGATAAGCTCTATCCGGTCGCCAATACACCACAGACTATCTTGGATTTAGGCGTAGATGGGCTCAAGGAGTACATCAAAACCATTGGGCTATTTAACAGCAAGGCAGAAAATGTCATCAAGACCTGCCGGATTTTGTTAGAACAGCATCAAGGGGAAGTACCAGAGGATCGTGAAGCACTGGAAGCCTTGCCGGGCGTTGGCCGCAAAACGGCTAACGTGGTTCTGAACACCGCCTTTGGTTGGCCGACCATTGCAGTCGATACGCATATTTTTCGCGTCTCTAATCGTACGGGATTTGCACCGGGTAAGAACGTCAATGAGGTGGAGCAAAAGCTGCTCAAAGTCGTCCCAGCTGAATTTAAGCTGGATGTGCACCACTGGCTGATCCTGCACGGGCGTTATACCTGCATCGCCCGTAAACCACGCTGTGGCTCGTGTATCATCGAAGACTTGTGTGAATTCAAGGAAAAGACCGAGTAACTGCGTCAAAGGCTCCACAGATTTTACAGGCGCTATACCCGTAGGACACAAGGCCAGTCTTACTTCTGGCGGTACTCGCACCGAGCAATACCGGACTCTACCAGTCACCTAGTATCTAAAAGGTGCTAGAGGTGCTAGTGCGCTTACCGCCTTCCCTGTGCCACGCATTTCGTTAAGCATGTTACATATCACTGGCGGATATGATGGATAATGCTGGTCACAATGCCCACTTGCCCCATCTGCTGCAATTCAGACAGACTTTCCATACCCACGCGATCAGCGTGATCGGCGCTCAGTGATAGCAATTTCAGTTCAGGTTTTACCTGCAACTCATACACCACGACTTCGCCTTGCTCCATCATCACCACCAAATCACCTTTTTTCGGCGCTAAAATACGGTCTACGACCAGAATATCGCCTGGGCGAATGCCTGAGTCGACCATCGACAGCCCGCTGATACGGACGAAAAAGGTATCATCCGGTCGTTTGATACAGTGTAAGTTGAGATCAAGACGCTGCCGGCCAGACACCAAAGACGGTGAGGACAATAACGACGACTCTGTATCATTAAAAAATGCCACTGGACGGTAGGTGAACAGATCATCGGGTCGGGAAATGCTCAGTTCCATGATAGCCTCTCAAACACTGTATGCTTATACAGTATAAGATAAGCACTATCCGCTTTCGTTGCAAGCCTAATTTTACATTTTTCTGTATGGATATACAGTATTGTTATCCGGCTCATACAGTATCATATCCACGCGCCTATACTTGCCGAAGTAACTCACTCATTGCTGATATAAACACCGCTCAACGCTCAAGCTGCTCATCCACAAACCGTTGCAACAGCTTGAGCGTAAAGATATTTTTTAGGTTACTGCGGCTTTGAGAAAGGCAGAGCTAATTTGGCATCCGCATCCATTTTGCTCCTTAGCTCCGTAAACAGTTGCTGCTGCACATCTAAGTTCAAGATGCCACGCCGAGGTCTATCCAAGTCCAAAATCAGGTACACCACCATCACCGTTAGCAGTGCAAAACCAATCGACGCAAAGAAGTTAAAGTGCCGACTCTTTGAACTGTTATAGCCATTCGCAAATGCCGCAGCCAGAGCCTGAATAGTGAGGACAATCAGCAAAATATCGGGGATATGCGTACGATCATACGAGAGGCGGCTGCTGGCCAAATCAAACATCTCATTCATCGCCGGGATCATCTGCATCGACGCCAGATAATGCTCCTGTTGACGTGACGCCTGCATCACCTGCCCCCACAACTGATTTTGTAGCTGATCGGTTTTGGCTAATACCTGCCGAATCGCAGCAATATCACTGCGCACGTCATAATACGCAATGCGCTGGTCGAGATAGTCTTTCAGATGCACGCGCAGCGTACTTCCGGTTTGTGGTTCGTAGAGAAACGTACGCAGATAGACCGTGCCAATCGCGTTAGAGGCATCCACCATCAGCTCTTTGCGCGTTTCGTTACGGCTCGCCGCGGCTGCAAACGTAAACGCTAGCAATAGCCCGAGCAGACCAAATAGCGCCGACTCAATCTGCACCGTCGCACCATTGGTATCATCTTCACTGTGGCGCAAGCGCCCGACAGTAAAGCCAATCACTGATGCCAGCAACATCAACGCTAGCAATAAACCACACAGAACGGTGCTGTCAGTGCCTAGAAAGAAATCTGGATCATTCATCTTCGCTTCCCCTATCGCAAAACGCGACTATTGCTAAACGCAGCTATCGCACCCGAGTGTGTAAGCCGATGAATGCGCCTGACACAGTCCGATTTTACTGCCGAGCATATGTGGTAAGGGTAGTCAGGCTCTGACAATTTGCCACTGGTTAGCAAGGGGATAGCAGCATCTCGATAAGCTGCCATCAGCGTCTTTTCACCGGCTAGCTCCTGAGCAAGCCATAAACTGGACAAATAAAACGTAGGTATAAAAAAACCCGCCGTAGCGGGTTTTTAGTATTTCGATACTGCGCCCTATGTTGGGCGATACAGCATGGAGGGATTAACCACCAATATGGGTCAAACCGCCCATGTAGCTGCGCAGAACTTCTGGGATCTCGATGCGGCCATCAGCTTGCTGATAGTTTTCCAGAATCGCGACCAGAGTACGGCCAACTGCCAGACCTGAGCCATTCAGGGTGTGAACCAGACGTGGCTTCTTATCGGTCTTAGAGCGGCAACGCGCTTGCATACGACGTGCTTGGAAATCGCCCATGTTGGAGCAAGAGGAGATTTCACGGTAGGTATTCTGCGCTGGCAGCCATACTTCCAGATCGTAAGTTTTGTGAGAGCCAAAGCCCATGTCGCCAGTACACAGCAGCACGGTACGGTATGGCAGACCCAGCAGCTGCAGTACTTTCTCAGCATGGCCGGTCAGCTCTTCCAACGCCTGCATGGAGTCTTCTGGACGCACGATTTGAACCAGCTCAACTTTATCAAACTGGTGCATACGAATCAGACCACGGGTATCACGGCCATAAGAGCCCGCTTCAGAGCGGAAGCACGGCGTGTGCGCAGTCATCTTCAGAGGCAGAGATTCTTCTTCCAGAATTTCACCACGAACCAAATTGGTCACTGGCACTTCTGCGGTTGGGATCAGCGCAAAAGTTGGATCGCCTTCTTCCAGCGGCTTGGTGTGGAACAGATCGTTACCAAACTTCGGCAGCTGACCAGTACCGTACAGGGTTTCCTGGTTCACCAGATAAGGAACATAGGTTTCCAGATAACCGTGCTCGGTGGTGTGCAGATCCAGCATGAACTGGGTCAACGCACGGTGCAGCTTAGCGATTTGGCCTTTCAGTACCACAAAACGTGCACCGGTCAGCTTAACCGCAGCCGCGAAATCCATACCGCCAGCCATTTCGCCCAGATCAACGTGGTCACGCACGTCGAAATCATACTGACGCGGTGTACCCCAACGGCGGACTTCCTGATTATCGTTTTCGTCTTTACCAGTCGGGACTTCATCTGAAGGAATGTTCGGGATGCTCAGCGCAATACCGCGTAACTCTTCCTGCAGCTGATCCAGCTCAACCTTTGCTGCATCCAGCTCACTTCCCATGGAAGCAACTTCATCCAGCAATGGCTGAATATCTTCGCCACGCGATTTAGCCAAACCAATCGCTTTGGAACGAGCATTACGCTCAGCTTGCAGATTTTCTGTTTTTACCTGCAGAACTTTACGTTTCTCTTCCAGGGCATTGAGTGTATCAACATCCAGTTTGAAGCCGCGACGGGCCAGCTTCTCGGCCACCACGTCCAGCTCGTTTCGTAACAGATTCGGATCGAGCATTTTTATCCCGCTTTTTATCGTTTTAGAGAAATTTATAGACTGTTAAAAGACTAACAGGTGCAGACCTGCACCCTATATTACACACATTAACGCAAAGGCTAAGTTACTGATAGCGTTTTATCGGGCTATTTTGATCCTGCTGAGTCAGCCAGGATAATTTTTCAGCAATCTTGCTCTCCAGCCCACGCGCAACCGGATGATAGTAACGCGTACCCTGCAATTGAGGAGGGAAATAACTCTCTCCGGCTGCATAAGCATTCGGTTCATCGTGGGCATAACGGTATTCCGCGCCGAGCCCCATCTCTTTCATCAATCGCGTTGGCGCATTGCGCAGATGGTCTGGTACATCGTAATCAGGATGCTGTTTCGCATCCTCTAATGCCGCTTTGAATGCGGTATACACTGCATTGCTCTTCGGTGCACAGGCCAAATACACAATCGCCTGAGCAATGGCGCGCTCGCCTTCCGCCGGTCCAACGCGCGTAAAGCAATCCCATGCAGCGATCGCCACTTGCATCCCACGCGGGTCAGCATTGCCCACATCTTCCGAAGCAATCGCCAACAACCGCCGTGCGACATAGAGCGGATCGCCACCGGCGGTCAGAATGCGGGCATACCAATAGAGTGCACCATCCGGAGAAGAGCCGCGAATGGATTTGTGCAGGGCAGAAATCAGGTCGTAATAGCGGTCGCCTTTATTATCAAAGCGCGCACTGCGCTCACCGGCGACCTCGCGCAGTAACTCTGGAGTCAGAATTTTGCGGCCGTCCGGTTGCTCGGCGGCCATGTCCACCATCAGCTCTAGGCAATTAAGGGACATTCGCGCATCGCCGTTCGCCAGCTGCGCCAGTGCTAAAGCCGTGTCAGGCGGCAGTTCAATATTCTGGCCGCCTAAACCGCGCACGTTATCCTGCATGGCTTGTTCAAGCACTGCCAGAATATCGTTTTCGGTGAGGGATTTGAGCAGATAAACCCGCGCACGAGATAGCAGTGCGTTATTGAGTTCAAAAGACGGGTTTTCGGTCGTCGCCCCAATAAACGTGATCGTGCCATCTTCGATATGCGGCAAGAACGCATCTTGCTGACTTTTATTGAACCGATGCACTTCGTCGACGAACAAGATAGTACGCCGCGCCCGATCGCGATTTTGCCGAGCACGCTCGATCGCTTCACGGATCTCTTTGATACCCGATGTCACCGCCGACACGCGCTCGACATCGGCATTGGCATAGCGCGCAATCACTTCTGCCAAGGTGGTTTTTCCGGTACCCGGAGGCCCCCACAGGATCATCGAGTGCAGATGACCTGCCTCAACTGCGCGGCGCAACGGTTTTCCCGGCGCGAGCAGGTGTGCCTGACCAATATACTGATCCAGTGTCTGCGGACGCATCCGTGCGGCCAGCGGCTGAAAATCTGCCGCAAAATCCAAAGATAAATTACTCACCACGCAGCCTTATTTGCTGAATTCTTTTCCGCGTTTTACATGTCACAAGTATTTGTAGATCTGGTTTGCCGCGCGAGGTTGTTGATCGCAATATTGTTCACAGTGTTTATGGCAACAACCAATGAACAACCGAGCCCATATCAGTCGGAGCGCGGCAATGGTGACCTATCAGTTACGCTGATCGTCAATCTCAACCCCTTTCGGGACAGTAAAGCTAAACTGTGACTTGCTCACCGCCGATGTGGAGAAGCGATTCAAAACGGTCTGGCTCTTTTGACCATCCATTTCCACCACTGAGAAACCTTTGATCACCCCGGCCGGAGTGACAGTCAGGTCAAACTGCTTCATGTTGCCATCAGACTTGATAGGCTTAAGCGTGAACTGATCGCCTTTCTGGGTGATGTTGTATTTGGCCCAATCGGAAGGATTGTTACGCGTCAGCAGGACAAACGGTGTATTGCTGGTCGCATCTTTCAGATTACTAATCGTGACTTGTTCAACAAACGGATTGAAAAACCACAAGGTTTTGCCGTCAGTCACTAGCAGGCTTTCGTCTGGTGTTTTAGCTTCCCAGCGAAACAGATTTGGGCGCGTCACTGCCAGTTTGCCTTCGCCTTGTTGGATCGCCGCGCCGCTCGGACCGGTCACAGTCTGTTCAAACGAGGCGCTGAATGAATTAATTTTTCCCAGTCGGCTCTGCAAATCAGAACGGGCATCAGCCCATGCCGTGGATGACATCATGCCGAGAACAATACCGCAGGTGATAAACCACTTTTTCATTGTCACTCCCTTCATTGCCATCAAGGCCAGTGTCAGCGGTCACCGTTTAAACGTCGGTTAACGCACGCACTGCGCACTCATAATCGTATAGCGCATCATCATGTTGAACATTTATCGCTAGCACACTTAGACCATGTATACCCTTCTTACTTGAAGCTGCAGCGGTGTTGACTACGTTCGTTCACACCAATGTTCGTTCACCCCAATCACATAGTTTGCCTATGCCCATGGGGATTCACTCACTTGCCGCCTACCTGCAACTTCACGTTGTTTGGGTATAGTTTGCATTTAGTGTCCAGCATGAGATGCGAAATTGTGCAACGGCCAGCTCTATTACCTACGCTCGATTTTATCAAGTCTAGGTATTAGCACTGGCCGCGCTATGTACCGTTAACGTTTTAATCTCTGATTGGCGGCGGAGCCAGCACTTCACGGTTACCGTTATGGCCCGGCGCACTCACAATCCCCTGCGCTTCCATCTGCTCGATGATCCGCGCCGCGCGGTTGTAGCCAATCTTGAATTTACGCTGTACACCAGAGACAGAGCCACGGCGCGTTTCCGTAACGAACTGTACCGCCTGATCAAACAGGGCATCCAGCTCTTCATCCATATTGTCGTAGCCGTTGCCGCCTTCACTGCTATCGCCGGCCAAAATGGCATCGATATACTGTGGACGACCACGCGCTTTCCAATCCTGGGCGACCGCATGCACTTCCTGATCGCGAACAAAAGCACCATGCACCCGCTCAGGAATAGATGAGTTCGGCGGAAGATAGAGCATATCCCCCATCCCCAGCAGACTTTCAGCGCCGCTTTGATCCAAAATGGTGCGCGAGTCAATTTTGCTGGATACGGTAAACGCAATCCGCGTTGGGATGTTGGCCTTAATCAGACCGGTGATCACATCCACTGACGGACGCTGCGTTGCCAGCACCAAGTGGATACCCGCGGCGCGTGCTTTTTGCGCCAGACGCGCAATCAGCTCTTCAATCTTCTTACCGGCCACCATCATCAGGTCGGCGAACTCATCCACCATCACCACGATGTATGGCAGTTTGGTCAGCGCTGGCGGCATCGGATCCATGCTATCGCCCGGACGCCACAACGGATCAGGGATTGGTTGGCCCATCTTCTCCGCTTCCACCACCCGATCGTTATAGCCGCTGATATTACGCACGCCGAGCAGCGACATCAGTTTGTAACGACGCTCCATCTCGCCCACGCACCAACGCAGCGCGTTGGCAGCATCTTTCATATCGGTGACCACTTCGGTCAACAGATGTGGAATACCTTCGTAGACTGACAGCTCCAGCATTTTCGGGTCGATCATGATAAAGCGCACTTCATCTGGCGTCGCTTTATACAAGATACTTAAGATCATGGCGTTCACGCCGACCGATTTACCCGAGCCGGTAGTACCCGCCACCAGCAAGTGCGGCATTTTCGCCAAGTCAGCAATCACCGGATCGCCGGCAATGTCTTTACCCAGCACCACGGTCAGTGGTGATGCGCTCTGACGGAACTTATCGCAGTCCAGCACTTCGCGCAGGTAAACGGTTTGGCGATCTTTATTCGGCAACTCCAATCCCACATAGGATTTACCCGGAATAACTTCCACCACCCGCACCGCCGTTGTTGACAGCGCTCGCGCCAAGTCACGCGACAGATTGGAGATGCGCGCGGCCTTCACGCCCGGAGCCAGATCCAGCTCAAAACGTGTGATCACAGGCCCCGGAGAGATCTCGGCCACATCAGCCTTGATGCGGTAATCGTTCAGACGCGCTTCCACCAAGCGCGCCGTCATCTCGAGCTCTTGCTCGCTCACCGGCATATTGTTACGCGGCGGCTCAGCCAGCAGGTCCAGCGTCGGCAATGGCGTGGTCGGCTTTGGCATCACATCTTCTTGTGGCATCAAGAACGGGTGCAAAAAAGCCATGTGCTCCTGCTCTGCGCGCTTGCGCATCCGCATAATTTCAGCAGCATGGAATTGCTGTTCGCTGTTCGCCTCGTCGTTTGCGTCATCCTGCTCCGGTTCAGCCTTCCCTGCCGGAGTAAAAGCCGCTGCAGACTCTGTAGCCGGCATGAATGCCGATGCGCTCGATGTCGACGGTTTTGATGCAAAAGCGTGTGGTGCAGCAGGCTCATCAGCTGCCACATCATTCACAGAGTCATCCATGGACGGCTCTTCACGCACCGGCTCAAAGGTAAACGGTGCCGCGGTGTGCGTCATCGGATTGCTTGTCGCATGTGTTGGCGCGACAGGCTCACGGCTTGTTTGCGGACGCACTAACGCGGAGGTTTCCGTCTGCAAAGGTCGGCGTACCGCTTCCACCGCACGCGCCAGACGCTCTTGTTCACGCGCTTCAAATTCGGCGCGTAACCGTGCGTTGAACTGCGCGTCCTCATCCGACTCATCATCAGCTTGCGCGTCAGCCGCAAATTGCTCGTTTGCTACCGATTCATCACGATCATCTTGAATGGCTGAGAATGATGGCATGTGGCTATCATCGTCTTCGGCCACTTGTGCGCCACGAGCCGCATAAGAGCTTGCCGCAGCATTCGCCGCTGGCGAGACCGGTGAAGTAGACAAAGTCGGAGATATCTCGCTCGCCGCGTCTGCGGCATTAGACTCCGCTGCAGCAGAGGCTGGACGCACGCTCACCTGAGGCTCGTCATCACGAGCACTGAACGAAAACGCCGAGGTATCGTCTTCCAACGCATTAAAGAAAGAAGGAATTTCTACGCCAGGGATCAGGGATTTTTCTTTCGCCAACGCCTCTTCGGCGCGTTGACGCTCGGCCTGCTCCCGCTCCCGTTGCTCCAACATCTCACGTTCACGCTGCTCAGCCATACGCTCAGACGGCAACTTAATGCCAAGCGATGCTAACGTGCGGCGGGTCGGGATCTTCACCGGATTCGGACGTGGCATTTCAGGCACGTTCGGCTTCACCTGCGGCCGCGCAGCAGGCGTCTCAGTATCGCTAGCACCGCTATCAGCGAAACCAAACGCGGTCGATCCACCAGCAACAGCAGACGCCGTTGCCGCAGCGGCCGGTGCAGAGGTTGCAGCTGAAGCGGCACCCGCAGCGACCATCCCCGCCAAAGAGGCGGCTTGCAGACCCGCAGACGCCGAGCCAGACGCTGGCATAAATGGATCATCGGCCAACGCGGAGCCAAATGACGGCAACACATCGTCCACGTCAAAAGCTGCATCAACACTGGCCGGCTTGCGTGAAAATGCCGAAGTAGACATTCCCGCAGCTTGGTTAGACTGATGCGCTGGTGCAGAACTTGACTCTGCGGCCCGAGGATTGACCGGCTCTTCTTGCTTGATCAGATCATCAAGGCCAGCGAAATCAATCTTCGGTTCAAACCAGTTATCGTCGTTCGCGTCTTGGCTCGCGGCAGAATTGCTCTCAGAATTCGCATTCGCGTGGTTATTCGCATCGGTAAACATCGATACCGGCGTATAGTCACTGCCCTGCTCATCATCCGCCGCCGAGAAAGAGACCGTTGGCTTACGGGCTACAGGGCTATGCACCGCGGGTGCATTGTTTACAGCCAGATTCTGCGCCACGCTATGGCTAGGCGTAGCGTTCGTCGCTGTAATGTGCGGAGCTGTAGCATGTGCATTTGTCATCGCACTGCTTGCCGCAGCCTGCCCCGCAGGCGCTACGGTAGCCGCGCCAGCAGCAATAGCAGCAGCCGACACTGGCTGAGCATGCTGAGGTTGGTTTGCTGGCGTTGCCGCCTGACTTTTATCCGCACTATTACCGCTCGGCGTCGGCGCCGCATCTAATTCACTCTCATCATCATAAGCGCTAAGAGGACGCATCGGCGGTATTGTCGGCTCTTGCTTACCCAGCAAAATATCATCTTCATCCGCAGGCGGCAGATCGGCAACATCATCATCGGCAACGAACTCATCGTCTTCCGCTTGCTGTTTACGACTGCGCGCACCATTGGTAATAAAAGCCACTGGATTTAAGATGGCAGAACCAATATTTTCCGCCAACGTCAACCATGACAAACCGGTAAACAGAGTCACCGCCGCCGCCCACACGCACAGCAAAATTAGCGTAGCGCCAATACGGGAAAACCAAGGGACAGTGTAATCACTGATGGCCGCACCGATAAAACCACCGGACGGGAAATAATAGAAATCATCGACACTGATCGCGGCTAATCCACAGGACGCGCCAATCAGTAATACGACGCCAATCAGGCGTAATGCCAAATTGAGAAAATCGAAGCGTTCATCGTCACTGCGGCGGCGAAATAACACCCAAGCCGCAATCACTAAAATAGGAGGTATGGTATAGGCCAGAGCTCCGACAGATAAAAATAACGCATCGGCAATCCATGCACCGACACTGCCGGTAATATTTTTGACTGCATCATGCCACGAAGCCTGAGACCAGCTGGGATCTGTGGGATCAAAGCTGAGCAGGGCCACCATCATATAAACCGCAAACACAACACCGACAATCAGAATCGCTTCCATGATGCGGTGCAATCCACTCAGTTTTTTACTGTTTCTGATTTTCTTTTCCACAAGTACCTGGCTCAAGTATGTCTCTCCAGGAGGCAATAGCTAAAGACCAAAAATACGCCGAGCGGCAAAAGCCGCTCGAGCGTTTCAGTCTGGATGAATGACCAGTATTTTAACCAAGCTGAATTTGTTTTGCATCTCTCATGCTTAACGGGTTTTAATCACCAGACGGTTAGTCTGTTTGACCTCTTCCATTACCACATAAGTTCGGGTGTCGTTAACACCCGGCAGACGCAGCAGGGTTTCCCCCAGCAGCTTACGGTATGCCGACATATCTGGCACACGGGTTTTCAGCAAGTAGTCGAAATCACCGGATACCAGATGGCATTCCTGAATCTCTTCTAACTTTTGTACCGCCGCATTGAACTGGTCAAATACATCGGCTGCCCCACGGTTCAGGGTAATTTCCACAAACACCAGCAGGGATGCATCCAGATAATGCGGGTTCAATAATGCAGTATAGCCATTAATAAAACCCTGACGCTCTAAACGCCGAACCCGTTCAAGACACGGGGTTGGTGACAGACCCACTCGCTTTGATAATTCAACGTTGGAGATACGCCCGTCCTTTTGTAACTCGTTCAGAATATTACGATCGATTCTGTCGAGATCTTTGCTTGGCCGCTTTTTATTCTCTACCATTTTGTTCCACCCGTTTACGTCCTTGCGTGAATTAATTGCTGCTTGAGCTCGAAAAAAGAAACACTCTGCCAACCTACTCGTTATATACTAGCAACATAACCAGCGTTTCTGTTATTACACCGCCTGATTCACCATTAACCATGAGGGTTTCAGATGATTATCGGCATCCCGAAAGAAATCAAAAACCATGAATATCGCGTTGGCATGATCCCTGCGGGAGTCAGAACACTGGTTGCCGACGGGCACCAAGTCCTTGTTGAATCCCATGCTGGCACTCATATCGGATTTACCGATAAAGATTACATTGCTGCGGGAGCATGTATCGTTTCTTCCTCAGATGATGTTTTCGCAAATGCAGAGATGATTGTCAAAGTAAAAGAGCTACAAACAGTAGAACGTACCAAACTCAGACCCGGACAACTGCTTTTTACCTATCTCCATCTGGCTCCTGATCTGGAGCAAACGCACGATTTATTGCAAAGTGATGCAATTTGCATCGCTTACGAAACCGTTACCGACAATAGCGGTGGTTTGCCCCTGTTAGCGCCGATGTCAGAAATTGCTGGGCGTATGTCAGTACAAGCCGGCGCGCATGCGCTAGAAACGGCACAAGGCGGCTCCGGGGTGTTATTAGGCGGCGTTCCGGGTACCGAACCCGGCCGCGTGGTGATTTTCGGCGGTGGCATGGTGGGTGCTAATGCCGCGCGCATGGCCTGTGGCCTACGCGCTGATGTCACGCTGTTTGATAACAATATCCAAACATTACGCCGTTTAGATAGTGAGTTTGCTGGGCGTGTGAAACTGCTAATCCCTTCTAGCCAATTGATTCAGGCGCATATCCAAGAGGCGGATTTGGTGATTGGCGCGGTACTGATCCCCGGCGCAACCGCGCCCAAACTGTTATCACGCGAAGATTTGCGTCTGATGAAGCGCGGTTCGGTGCTGGTAGATGTCGCCATTGACCAAGGTGGCTGCTTTGCCACCTCACGCCCGACCACGCATGCCGAACCTCTGTATACCGAAGAAGGCATTATTCATTATTGCGTAGCCAACATGCCGGGAGCAGTTGCCCGAACTGCAACCCAAGCGCTGTGTAATGCCACGCTACCTTTCGTGCAGGCATTGGCTAATCAAGGAGCCATCGCGGCCATGCGCGCTAATCCCCATCTGGCCAACGGTTTGAGTGTGTACCGTAGCCAATTGATTTCTGAGCCGGTGGCGCGTAGCCAAGAGCGCAGCTTTACCCCACTGAGCCAAATCCTCAATGCCGCACGCGCGTAACAGCGCTGATTTGCCCTTCCCTCGTAATGCTTCGCTCTGGGTTTTGCCCAGCAGCGAAGCGTAGCTGACACATTTGTTTTTTTGCCACGCTTTTTTGCTGTTTTTGCGTATCCAATTTACCTACAATCGGGCATACACCTGTCGTACGTGGAGAATAACAATGACATCGACAAAACATTGCAAATTACTGATTCTTGGTTCAGGCCCAGCCGGTTATACCGCGGCTGTGTATGCCGCTCGCGCTAACCTGAATCCTGTGCTGGTGACTGGCATGCAGCAAGGTGGCCAGCTGACCACCACCACCGAAGTGGAAAACTGGCCAGGTGATGCCAGCGATTTGACTGGCCCAGGTCTGATGGAGCGCATGCGTGATCATGCTGAGAAATTCAACACCGAAATTATTTTCGACCACATTAATAAGGTTGACCTGCAATCTAAGCCACTGCGTTTGTACGGTGACAGCACTGAGTACACCTGTGATGCGCTGATCATCGCAACCGGTGCTTCGGCTCGCTATCTGGGCCTGCCATCTGAAGAGGCGTTCAAAGGCCGTGGCGTATCCGCCTGTGCAACCTGTGATGGTTTCTTCTATCGCAACCAGAAAGTGGCGGTGGTAGGTGGCGGTAACAGCGCAGTAGAAGAAGCGCTGTACTTGTCTAACATCGCGGCTGAAGTACACCTGATCCACCGTCGTGATAGCTTCCGGGCGGAAAAAATCCTGATCTCGCGTCTGATGGACAAAGTAGCCAACGGCAACATCGTGCTGCATACCCAATGCACGCTGGATGAAGTGCTAGGTGATGACATGGGCGTCACCGGCGTGCGTCTGCGTCACGTGGATAACAACAGTACCGACGATCTGGCAGTCAACGGGGTGTTTATCGCCATTGGCCACCGCCCAAATACCGAGATCTTCCAAGGTCAGCTGGAGCTAAATGGCGGTTACATCAAAGTGCAATCAGGCACCGAAGGTAACGCCACCCAAACCAGCATTCCGGGCGTGTTCGCTGCCGGTGACGTGATGGATCACATTTATCGTCAAGCCATCACCTCTGCCGGTACCGGCTGTATGGCGGCGCTGGATGCAGAGCGTTATCTGGATGCGTTAACCAAATAATTGGTGCGCTATTTGTGCTCACTATGCGCATATGTAATGCATGTGTACACATGCTGTGTAGCACATACACCATTGCGCATTGAGTTCAAATAACGAATACGCCTCCTGCAAGCGGGAGCAGTTTGCTCCCGTTTATGTATTGACGGCCGATGCATTGGATCCCGTCTTTTGCAGCGGTTGTTTTTCGGTTTTGCGTTTTTGGCGTGCGAGCTTTTACCCCAAAGCTTGGCAATAACACTTTGATACGACGCCGGTGTGGTGAGTCAAACCCACCCAATCATCAAAGCAGACACGTCATGAGCCAGAACCCCGTAGGTTAAGACACTGCACACATCATGGATAAAAACAAACAACGCGAGCTGACTCGCTGGCTAAAGCAGCAGAGTAAATTGGCACGCCGCTGGCAAAGCCTGACCATGCTGCTGGGTGTGGTTTCCGGATTACTCATCGCATTACAGGCCTGGTTACTGGCCGTTTTACTTAATGACCTGATTATCTTGCAACAACCGCGCGACTCTCTGAGCCGCTATTTCCTGATGCTGGTTGGTACCGTGGTACTACGGGCGATCGTCACCCGCTTGCGCGAACGCTGCGCCTTTTACTGCGGGATGGAAGTGCGTCGCCAAATTCGCTCACTGGTGCTCGACCGGCTGGAAAAGCTGGGGCCAGCGTGGATCAACGGCAAACCAGCCGGCAGTTGGGCCAGCATGGTGCTGGAACAAGTGGAAAACATGCAGGATTTCTTTGCGCGCTATTTGCCGCAAATGTATCTGGCCGTATTTATCCCACTGATCGTGCTGTGCGTGGTCTTCCCCATTAACTGGGCGGCAGGGGTGATTTTGTTGGTCACTGCCCCACTGATCCCATTTTTCATGGCACTGGTTGGGATGGGCGCCGCCGATGCTAACCGGCGTAATTTTCAGGCACTGGCTCGCCTGAGTGGCTCGTTTTTAGATCGCTTACGCGGCTTGGAAACGCTGCGTTTATTCAACCGCGCAAATGCAGAAGTGAATCATATCCGCCATGATGCGGAAGATTTTCGTGAGCGCACCATGGAAGTGCTGTTCATGGCCTTCCTGTCCTCGGCCGTACTGGAATTTTTTACCTCCGTTTCCATTGCCATTGTTGCCGTTTACTTTGGTTTCTCCTATCTGGGTGAGCTGAACTTTGGCCATTACAGTCAGGGCGTCACCCTGTTTGCCGGTTTTCTGGTCCTGATCTTGGCGCCAGAATTTTTCCAGCCACTGCGTGATTTAGGCACCTTCTATCATGCTAAGGCGCAGGCGGTTGGTGCAGCCGAAACTCTGGTCGATTTCCTGTCAGCAGAAGCGCAAACACCCGCCCAAGGAGATAAACCGTATCAAGCACGAGCTGCTGGTTCAGCGCATGAAAACAGCCAGCCAAGTGCCGAGCACGCATCCGATATGCCGCATATCTGGGCGCAAAATCTTGAGATCCTCTCGCCACAAGGAACGGTGTTAGCCGGTCCGCTTGATTTTCGGATTTTAGCAGGCGAGCAGATTGCGCTCGTAGGGCGCAGTGGCGCAGGGAAAACGTCACTGATGAATGTGCTGCTGGGCTTTCTGCCCTACCGCGGTTCACTCAAGGTGAACGGCCAAGAGCTGAGCGAGCTTGATCCGCAAAGCTGGCGCGACCATCTGGCATGGGTCGGACAAAATCCGCGCCTGCTGCAAGGTACGATTCGCGACAATATTCTGCTCGGAGCACCACTCGCATCAGAGGCGGAGGTTCAGCGCGCCGCCGCATCGGCGCACGCGGATGAGTTTATCGCCCGTCTGCCGCAAGGGCTGGATACCCCAGTCAGCGATGAAGGTGCAGGATTATCTGTCGGTCAAGCGCAGCGGATTGCCGTAGCGCGTGCGCTACTGCGCGGTGGCGAATTTTTGCTGCTGGATGAACCGACCGCCAGTCTGGATGCGCGCAGTGAGCAGCTGGTGATGCAAGCGCTGTCGCACGCCGCCCAAGGGCGCACCACCTTTATGATCACCCACCGGCTGGAGGATGTGCGCAATTGCCATCAAATCTGGCTGATGGATCACGGCAAGCTGGTTCAGCAAGGCGATTTTGCCACACTGAGCAGTAGCGATGGCCCTTTTGCCGCCATGCTAGCCAACCGTAACCAGGAGATTTGACCGTGCGTGTATTACTGCCGTTTCTTGTTTTATACCGCCGTCACTGGATCCGCATGACCCTAGGCATTCTCTTGTCGATACTGGCGCTGGGTGCCAGTATCGGCCTGTTGGCGTTGTCTGGCTGGTTCCTTGCTGCCTCTGCGCTGGCGGGGATGACTATCGCCGCTAAAACTTTCAACTATATGCTGCCTGCGGGCGGGGTGCGCGGCTTGGCCATTGGCCGCACCGCGACCCGCTACTTTGAGCGCGTAGTCTCGCACGATGCCACGTTTCGTGTTCTGACACGTCTGCGGGTGTTCTGCTTTAGCCGTTTGATCCCGCTGTCACCGGGTGGTCTGGCGCGTTTTCGTCGTACCGAGCTGTTAAACCGCTTGGTGGCGGATGTCGATACCCTCGACCACATCTATTTGCGGCTGATCTCTCCCTTGCTCTCCGCCTTGGTGGTGATCGGCAGTACCACTTTGCTGCTCTCGTTGCTGGATACCCGTCTGGCGCTGACCTTGGGTGGCATCATGCTGGCCTTGCTGCTGATCCTGCCGGTGATTTTCTACCATGCTGGTAAACCGATCGGACGCGATATTACCGCACAGCGCAGCCGCTATCGGGTGCAACTGGTGGAATGGTTGCAAGCCAATGCGGAGCTGGTGTTATTCGGCGCCCTGCGCCGTGTTCGTGAGCAACTGGATGCGACCGAGCGTCAATGGCAGCAACGTCAGGCGCAAGAAGCTTCGCTTGCTGCGTGGTCACAAAGTTTGGTGGTACTGGCATCCGGCCTAACCGCCGTTCTGATGCTGTGGCTAGCCGCCGAGCATGTCGGCGGCAATC